>JANXYB010000127.1 GCA_025350325.1 Acidobacteriaceae bacterium | reverse complement strand
CGTAGCACAGAATCAGCCTCATGCTGAGCCTACGACCCCCGAGAACTATCAGGAGTTTCTCGACGAATTCCCGTCGGTAGCGCCCTACCCCACGCCGGGGGGCGCCACCGAGCGATGGGCGGTGGAGTTTCCCAGCCACGTCGAAGGCGGTGACCTCGTTGTGCCCCCGGGCAAGTTCTTTATGATGGGCGACAATCGTCACGACAGCCTGGATTCACGCTATTGGGGATTTGTTCCCCGCGAAAACATTGTGGGTCGGCCGCTGTTTAATTACTGGTCCTTCAAGACGCCCGATCGTCAGTACGATGAGAAGGGCCTCGGCAACAACATCGCCTGGTTCAGCCATGTCGCGCTTCATTTCTTCACGGAAACGCGGTGGAACCGCACCTTCCACCTCACTCGTTGAGCCAGCCGCGCCCCGGCCACATTACCATCAGGAACGATGACGCAAGAAGCGCAAGAACGGCAAAGAAAGCGACCGAAGCTCTGGATCGTGATGTCTGCGCTTACCGTCCTGATGGCCGTAGTCGTCATCCCGCCGCTGGTCAGTGTGAATCGCTACAAGGGGCGAATCACTCGGCTCATGTCCGCTTCGCTGGGCAGGCCGGTGCGGCTCTCCTCGGTAGAGCTACGCGTGCTGCCGCGTCCCGGGTTTGTTCTTACCGACCTGACCGTTGACGAAGATGCGGATTACGGCGCCGAGCCCGTGCTCCATGCCAACACAGTTGTTGCCTCGATACGTCTGCTGCCGTTGTGGCGCGGACGCCTTGAGATAAGCCGAATCAGCGTCGATGAAGCCAGTCTCAACCTGGTGCAGACCGCTGCAGGCCGGTGGAATCTCGATCCCTTTTTCAGAAGTGCAGCTTCTCACCCTGGAGAAGCAAACCAGAGCAACGCTCCTGCGCTGCCTTATCTTGAAGCTACCAATTCCCGCATCAACATCAAACGCGGTTTTGAAAAGCTGCCGTACTCCCTCGTAAGTGCCGATCTTTCTTTTTGGCAGGAGGAGCCCGGTGACTGGCGCGTGCGCCTTCGCGGGCAACCGGCGCGCACCGATGTGATGCTGGACCTTGCAGACACGGGGCTGGTGCAGCTTGAGGCCCGGTTACGCCGCGCACCCGAACTTCGCGCGATGCCTGTGCACGTCGACATGGAATGGCGCGAAGCCCAGCTAGGCCAGCTAAGCAAGCTGGTGCTTGGGTCCGATCCTGGATGGCGCGGCAACCTGACCGGCGAAATGCACATGGACGGCACTGCAGCGTCCGCGCAGATTACCACGCGCCTGCGCGCCACCGGCGTGCATCGCGCCGAGTTTGCTCCTGCCGCTCCGCTAGATTTCGACGCCACCTGCGGTTTCGTTTACGACTACTCCGCGCTCACTCTCGACAATCTCGTCTGCGAATCGCCGCTCGGGGATGGCCACGTAAAGCTGGCAGGCAATCTACCCGCGAGTGGAAAGCTGAAGCTCACCGTTGAAATGGACCGCGTGCCGGCACAGGCCGCTCTCGATGCACTGCGGACTGTGCGTAACGGAATTGCGGCGCAACTTGAAGCCAGGGGAAGCATCAGCGGCAAGCTTGATTACGATCCGGCAGCTCCGGCGTCCGTCCCCAAGGAAACAGCCCCAGTGCGACGTCGCTCAAGCAAAGTACAAGTTGCGAGGGGACCTATAGCAAAAGAGTCAGCGCATGGCGCCTTGTCGGGTAGCCTCGTCGTCGATGGCTTCGTCCTGCGTGGGGATGGCCTGAGCCAGCCTGTGCAGATTCCCAAGATCACACTGCAACCGGCGTTGGTAGCGGCTGGCGATCACGAGACTCTGGCCGCGTCCGTAGCAATGTCGGCGGGCGCAGTAAGCCCGCTTTTGGTAACGGTTCACATGGCGCTGGCGGGATACCAATTTACGGTGCGCGGGCCCGGTTCGGTGGCGCGCATGCGGGAATTTGCGCGTGCTGCGAATTTGCCCGACGCCGCTGCGCTGAACGCGTTCGCGGGAGAGCCAGTGGTTGTCGAGCTGAGTGCGGCGGGTCCGTGGTTACCGGCTTTAGATTCGACGTCGAGCACCGACCTTGCGCGCACCGCTTCAGCGCAACCCGCATCTGCCGCGCCCGGCGCACAGTCGGCAGCAATTTTCTCGTCAGATAGCCTCGTCGGTACAGTGACTTTACGCAATGCGAATTGGAAATCGGATGCGCTAGCCACTGCGGTTCAAATTCCGCAGGCCACGCTGCATATCGGCTCGGGCCCACCGCGCTGGGACCCGGTGACATTCTCCTACGGACCACTTAAAGGGACAGCGAGCCTGCAAGTCCCGGCTGCCTGCGAAGCCCCAGCAGAGTGTCCGCCGCAATTAAATTTTCAATTTGCGACCCTCAACGCCGACGCGCTACAGTCCGCTTTATTGGGCGCCCACAAGTCCGGATCGTTGCTGTCTACGGTCATTGCGCGGTTGAGTTCACCGGCGAAACCAGCCTGGCCATCCTTTATCGGCACCGTAAGAGCCGACGCTCTCGTGATCGGTCCGGTGACGCTGCATAACGCGGTCATCGCGCTCAAAGTGACCGAGACGGGCGCAGACTTGACGAGCCTCGATGCAGGGATTCTCGGGGGACAGCTTCACGGGACCGGCAAAATTAACAACGGAGATAAGCCCACCTATTCCCTCGAAGGCGAGTTTCGGGAGATCAGTCCCGCAGTTTTTTGCGGATTGCTTCGGTTGCAGTGTACCGGCACCGGGCTCGACGGCACGGGCAAAGTCGATCTCTCCGGTTTTACCGACAAAGATCTGGGTGCTTCAGCCAAAGGAACTTTCCACTTCGATTGGCGACGGGGGTCAGTGGTTCGCCGCGAAGATGAGTTGGACGAGCCTATCCCCCCGGCATTGGCTCGCTTCGATCACTGGTCCGGCGATGCAGAGATCGCCAACGGAGTCGCAACGCTCAAGCAGAACCAGGTTCAACAAGGCAGGCGCAAGACCGTGGTTGAAACAGTGGTCACCCTGGGCAACCCGCCGCGAGTCAGCTTTACCCCGCCCGCAGCGACCATCGTGAAAAAATAGTTCGATTACACGCCGCTACAATGGACTCTATGGCTCCTCTTATCGTTGCTTCTTCCGTCGAGATTCGCTGCAAAGGCATTTTGTTCGATATGGATGGAATTCTGATCTCCTCCATCGGTTCAGTCGAGCGTAGTTGGACGAAATGGGCCACTTTGCGCGGCGTCGATCCCGTTTATGCCTGCAAAATGGCGCACGGTCGCCGTGCCATCGAGACCGCTGCGCAGCTACGCCCGGACCTTGACAGTGCAGCAGAACTGAAGATCATCGAAGACATTGAAATTGCAGATAACGAGGAGCTTTCAGTGTTGCCGGGTGTGCTCTCACTGCTTGCGGCGCTGCCCCGCCATCGGTGGACAGTCGTGACCAGCGCAACGGACCGGCTGGCGCGCGTGCGGCTCGCTCAAGGCGGTATCCCCTTGCCGGACAGAATTGTCACGGCCGACACCGTTACCACGGGCAAGCCAGACCCTGCGCCTTTCCTTGCCGGTGCCGCGCTACTCGGCTTTGCCCCCGAAGAGTGCGTGGTGTTTGAAGACGCAACTCCAGGGGTCAAGGCTGGCCGCGCCGCCGGATGCGTAGTGGTGGCGACGACGTTTTCTCACGCTATCGAAACACTGACGGCCGCGCATTATTTGATCGCCGATGTCACCGGGGTCAAAGTAAAAACCCTCGCCAATGACGAGGGTTTGCTTTTAAGCCTGAGGCCGCTGCAACTCTAAATTTCTATTCGTTGGCTTCGATGCGTCGTCCATGCGTGTCCTGCAGCGGACGTGAGCTTATTCTGAAAAGCGCAGTGTAGCTGCGCAACTGGTCGCGACTCGCGCTTATCTCCTCTTCGAAGACAAACCAGCGCACACCCTCCGTGCAGGGCGGCACCGTCAACGAACCCATGTAGGTCCAGTAGCCACGGTCGGACGGCAAAAAGCCTGCCGGGTTCACCATTTCGGCCACCTTGGCGGTTGCGCCCGGAGTTTTTGGCAGCAGCGGCCACAATTGCGCCAGCACCGCATTGGGCGCGCCGCGGTCCTCGCCCATGCGCACCTCGATCACAACCGCTTTGCCATCGCTGCTCTTGTGCAGCAACTCCACGCCCATGTCGACCAGTTTGCCTTTGACCGCATCTTCGCCGGGGTGATGAAAACTGAATTGCTGCAGTTCGTAGCGCACTCCACCCACGACAATGTAGCTGCCCGGATTTACATGCACCAGGATCGCGCGGCCGTCATTCTCAAGCTTCACAGCGCCGGCAATATAGTGAAATTCGATTGGCTGCAGCCCCTTGTTCAAGTGCGCACCGCGAATGTCGATGGGAGACTGCTGATGGCCTTGCGAACACGTCTTGTACGCCGCATCCAGCTTGCCCCATATCAGCGGCCCGCGCTTTCCCGCGTAATCCCACTGCGTGGCAGAAGCGTCAGTCGAGGGCACGGCCGATTGGCCCGCGACCAGCGCAGTGGCACCAAGCAGAAGTGCTGCAAAAGCAAAAAAACGCATACATGCTCCTCTATCTGTCAAGCAAATAAACTCTGGAAAATTCTATTTCATCCAGCCGCAGCGAGGAGCGGGAGAGCGAAGCGGGCTTCAATTCTCTTCAAAGCATACAGTGCTTCACTCTGAATTCAACGACGTAAGATTGTTACGGATAATGAGTTCAAGCTTGCGGTATTGCTTGCGTTGAAACGCCAGATCCCGCGCTATGTACAGACTATTTATAGAATCTTCGGTGAGGCCAGTCGCTTCCCAATTGAGTTCATATCCTGCTGCTCTTGCGAGATCCGTAGAAAATTGACGCAACGTACCTGTTTCCGTCGCGAAACGGATGGGTCGAATCTATTTCACTATAAAAGTAAGCAAGACGGCATGAGAATTGGTCGGGGTCCAAGGCGCGGAGGTAATTTTCATTACGAAGCTCAGTAAAGATTCGAGCCATTTCACCGGGAACGAATTCGGAATTGCCATAGGTGACCGTGTAGCCAATGGCGCGCCCCTTGGTCATTCGACCGATACCAACCCGATACCTTCCGGCCCAGTCATATACGTCTTGAAAGATGGCCCGCTGCACAGCTTGCAGACGAGCCTCGTCGATAGGTCCATGCCACGGTTCGTCTTCCAAAACAAATAAAGCGACGGCAGCCACGCGGGCCTCAGTCGCCTTTAATTCATCTTCGTTTCGGATGTTGAACTTGTTACGCAAAACTGTTGTTCCGGGATAGCAATACGGATCGTCGCTCTCCTTGGATGTCAAGCGGAAGCGGCTGTTTCTTTACAGTTTCGACTTTCACTCTGCTTAATCACGAACGACAGAGCCTGCTTTGGAGTCATTCTGCCCGCTAAGATATGGGTTTTGGCTTCTTGATAGATAGAGTCATGACTAGGATCCATATCTTCAATCCGGAAACTCGACTCGATCGCCGAGAACCTCTTCGCGTATCGCTTTCTCTGAATTGAATCAAGCATTGGAACCTCCGTCTCTATCGAATTCTACTTTATCTTTGATGCTTTTGCTGCCTTACTAGTCATGCGACCTTTGCTGCCATGCGCCCGTCTTCAAACCAGCAACTTGCAGCGAATCCACTGGTGCAGCTTCCCTTAAACTAGAATGGGACCCGTAATGGGCCCCATTCATACGTTCATTATCCGTGCTGCGTGCTATTTCGCTTTTACCGGAACCGCCACGCCGGCTTGCTCTGCCAATGCCGCAGCTTTGTCCGTCGCTTCCCAGGTGAACTCCGGCTCGGTGCGTCCGAAGTGGCCGTAAGCTGCGGTCGCGCGGTAGATCGGGCGCCGCAGGTTGAGGCTATCGATGATGCCCTTGGGCGTAAGCGAGAAATTCTTGCGCACTAGTTCCGTGAGCTTGGCGTCGCCCACCTTGCCAGTGCCAAAGGTTTCAATGCGCACGCTGACGGGGTCCGCCACGCCAATGGCATATGCCAACTGCACTTCGGCTCTCTCGGCTAGTCCAGCGGCGACAATGTTCTTGGCAATATAGCGCGCGACGTATGCCGCCGAGCGATCGACCTTGGTTGGATCCTTGCCGCTGAACGCGCCGCCGCCATGACGACCCGCTCCGCCGTAGGTGTCCACAATGATCTTGCGGCCGGTAAGCCCGGTGTCGCCCATGGGGCCGCCGATAACGAATCTTCCCGTGGGATTGATATGGTACTTGGTGTGTTCGTCGAGCCACGCCGCAGGCAGCACCGCCTGAATGACGTACTTGAGAATGTCAGCGTGCAATTCTTCGTTGCTGATATGCTCCGCGTGCTGGCTGCTGATGACGACAGCATCAATGCGGGCGGGCTTGCCGTTCTCGTCGTACTCGACTGTGACTTGGCTCTTGCCGTCGGGCCGCAGATAGGGCAGCTTGCCGCTCTTGCGTACCGCACTTAATTGGCGGGTAAGTTTGTGCGCAAGCGAGATAGGAGCCGGCATCAGTTCGGGAGTCTCGTTGGAGGCGTATCCGAACATCATGCCCTGGTCGCCCGCGCCCCCCGTGTCAACGCCCTGGGCGATATCCCCGGACTGCTTGTTGATGGTCGAGATCACCGCACAGGTGTTCGAGTCGAAACCATACAGCGCATTGTCATAGCCGATGGAGGCAATGACGCCCCGCACCAGGCTTTGAAAATCTACGTACGCCTTGGTCGTGATTTCACCCGCAATAACGACGAGACCCGTCGCTGTCAGTGTTTCTGCGGCTACGCGGCTGTAGGGGTCTTGCTCAAGGCAGGCATCCAGAATGGCATCTGAAACCTGATCGGCAATCTTGTCCGGATGCCCTTCGGTAACGGACTCAGAGGTAAACAAGAAACGATCGCTCAACTTCGTATTCCTCCCCATTGAAGGGATTTACATGTATTGGACTGTTGCCACGTCTGGTTAGATGCATGTGGCGCTCTGATAAGACTTCCACTCCCGTATTGGGGAGACAATCAGCGTTAGGAGATTGCGTCCGACGTGAACACTAGTATGTTAATCGCGCGGCCGGACACAGGGCAAAGTCTGACAGTGAATGGGCAGCATAAGGGTCTGAGCGGAGCCATATACCAGGTGAACCGCAGACCGAGAAAATTGAGTGTACCGGCAAACAGCATTAAGGGATGCTCTAAGGCATTGGGGTCGATCTATTGCAGAATTTCTAATCTTAGAATTTTAGCTAGCCGGATCAGCGGTGAAGCAATTCGGCAATATGCAGGCCGAGTGCATGTGCTTTAGCCGCAGCGCTATGCACGGGCAGCAGCGTACTCCACCATCCTGCTCTGACCCCAAAATAGCGTACGGTGAAATACCCGGCAGCCGTCACCATGCAGAGGAGCACGACCGCCCCCGCCCATCGCAGGCGCAATTGCATTGCTTCGCGGCGCACTAGCCTCTCTTTAGCCACATTTGAGGCAAAGGCGGCCCAACCGTTCGCATCTTCAATGGGCTGACCTGAGTCGTTCGACGCTTTTAGGAACCTGGCTGTCCAGTCACGCTGATCCAGGCCAACCGCTCCCGCATACCCGCGCACGATCCCTTTCGCAAGAATGCCGCCCGGTAATTGGCGATACTTGTCCTGCTCCAACGCAATGAGATGGCGTTGGCAGATCTTTGTGACAGCGGTAATCTCCTCCAGCGCGATGCCGCGAGACAGCCGTTGCGTCCGAAGCTCTTCCCCAAAAGTACTCATTAGGTAACCAGTGCCGGAATTGTAGCCTGCCGCTGTACCACAGGCAAGTTACTTATGGCATACCACAAATTCATCAGCGCGATGGCTATTTCTACCACTGTCACCGGACATATGCTGTGTCGAATAGCACTCTAAGTGACCTGAGCGACCCGGAGTCCCCCTTTAAAACCCAAACGGACAATTTCCCTAAACTGCATAGCTGCAAGACCCTGTTACCCTTCAGCCTAGAGTGCGAGCGAGGAAACTCGCCTTGCGGAGCGGTTGAAAAGCTATGAATAAGCTAGTGTTTGCCAACTTGGTTCATCGCCCCTTGCGCTCTGCCATCAGCGTGCTGGCTGTGGCGATTGAAGTAATCATGATTCTCTCGATCGTGGCCATTTTTATGGGGATGCTCGACGATCAGAAGGCGCGCACCAATGGAATTGGGGCCGACCTGATCGTGATGCCGTCCAACGCCAGCTTTATTGGCGGCATGAGCGGCGCCCCGATGTCGGCCAAACTGGGGCCGTTCCTTGCCAGGCTGCCGCATGTCGCCGTCGCTTCGCCGGTGATTTCTAACTTCTCCATGGGCAGCTCGGTCGAGGTGCTCTATGGCATCGACTACCCCAGCTTCAACGCTCTCAAGCCCTTCGTATTCCTCTCCGGAGGCCCGTTTCAGGACCCCAACGACGTGATTGTCGACGACGTTTTTGCCCGCGCCGGTCAAGGACACCGCGTCGGGGAATCGATCATGATCCTGAATCACCCATTTCGTATTTCGGGCATTGTGGAAAGCGGGAAGGGCGGTCGCAAATTGCTCCCAATCGACACTTTGTCTTCCCTCATGGGCTCGGAAGGCAAGGCATCGGTGATCTACCTCAAAATGGACACGCCAGCGAATGACACCCTGGTCAGCGATGAGATCCATTCGACTAAAGGACTTGAAAACTACAAGGTGCAGACCATGGCGGATCTGGTCGCGCTCTATACTCCATCCCGATTTCCGGGCTTTGATCTCGCCCTGCGCGTGGTGATTTCAATCGCTGTTATCGTCGGTTTTCTGGTGATCTTTCAGTCGATGTATACGGCTGTGCTTGAGCGAACCCGCGAAATCGGGATTCTAAAATCGCTGGGCGCATCGAATCTGACCATCGTATCTGTTGTCCTGAGGGAGACCGCTGTGCTCGCCGTCGCGGGCGTGCTCGTGGGCATCGTCTCAACTTATGGCGTGCGGCAACTGCTGCGGATCAAGTTTTCTACTTTTGCCTTTGAATTGACCCCAGCTTGGATCGGCTGGGGCACACTGATCGCATTTGCCGGAGCGCTCGGCGGTGCGCTTTACCCAGCGTGGATGGCCGCAAGGAAAGATGCCATCGACGCGCTGGCTTACGAATAGCCGGTATCTGCCCATGGTAGCTCTAACACTTTGCAGTTTCACGGCGCATCGCAGAACTCTTCAACAGCCTTTTCCAGCTGATTAGAAATAAGGAAAGTGTTTCGACGGCACGATATACTTCGAGCAAGCACTGCTACATCTAAAATTCTGGCTGGGCGCGGAGAAAGATAGAGTTGTCAAATACTCTGAAGCGCTGGATTTACGTCCTGTGGGTGCTCGGCATCGGCGCGTTCGCCATGCTGCACGCGGTGCATCTCAGCGCTGATTTTCCCAACCACACGCCATGGTTTGGGGATTGGGCCAAGTACACCGACGAAGGCTGGTATTCGAATGCAGCCATACGAGCGCATTTGTTTGGCAGCTGGTATGTCCCTGGAGACTTTAACCCCGCGCCGGCGGTTCCTGTCTGGCCTTTTCTCGAGTGGATGCTGTTCTTCTTCACCGGCGTATCAATTGAGGCGGCACGCGGGTTGGCGGTAGCGTTCTTTATGGCCAATCTGGTGTTGAGCTACCTGCTGCTCCGCACCCGGGGATCGCGCTGGATGGGTCTGCTGGCGCTCACATTGATCGTGACCAGCCCGTTTTTCTACTGTTTCAGCCGGCTGGCGATTTTGGAGCCGATGTTGACGACCCTCATGCTGACGGCTTTGAACATCATCGTGCGGCTGCCCCGTCTGCATCGCCGCGTAGGTGCCTCGATTGTGGTCGGCAGCCTCTTTACGCTGATGATGCTCACCAAAACAACGGCAGTTTTTCTGTTACCCGCGCTAGGATGGGCCCTGCTGGCCACCCTGTGGCGAAGCGACTCTCAAAAACCCATAGCCGCAATGCGGCCTTGGAATAGGGCTTCAGCCTTCCGCTGCGCACTGGCTGCGGCCGGCGCTTTTGTGGCCACCTTTGGCGCGTGGATGGCGCTAGTCGTGCACTCCGGCCTCTTCGCTGACTACAAATACTTGTTCTTCATCAACAAGTACACCAAGCCTACCGAGATCTATTGGCCGCTGCTCAGCTTCTGGTGGTCTATCAAAGGCGCGTTGTGGGCCGACCGCATCCTCATGCCCCTGGCGGGACTGTTGATTATTGGCGCAGTTTTCGCGGGCACTGTGCTATCCCGCCGCAATACGTGGGGCCGCGGCCTGCTGCTTGACCCGGTGTTTGGATCTTCCATCGTTGCCGCCATCGGATACATCCTGTTCATGACTTACCAGAACCATCCTCAGCCTCGCTACTACGCGGTGGTTGCGATTTTCTGCTTATTCGTGGTGGCCATGGGGATCGAAACCCTGGTTGCGCAGGGCGGAATGGCCCGCCTGACAGGTAGAGTGGGGATCGCTTTTGCGGCCCTTGCCGTCGTCGTCAACGGAGTGATGACTATCGGTTACGGGATGCACCCCGAATACACCTTCGTCAATGCTGCGCACCAGTTGACGCGTTACATCGACCAACATCCCAACGGGAACCGTTTGCTGGTCTCAATCAGCGGGGATCAAATCAGCCTGGTGTCGCACATTCCTGCTCTCTGTGACGACTTCGGCACGCCCACCCGCGCCTACCCGGATCTGGCGACGAAACTAGCCCTTTACCAGCCCGGTTGGTGGGCTACGTGGAACGACATCGACCCCGGCACGCTCGAAGACATTCATACTCACTTCTCGCTGGAACAAGTAGCAACGTTTCGTGCCTTCGATGACCCTGAGCGCAACACGCTTGTTCTGTTCAAGCTGCATCCGCTGCCTGGGGACAGCGTTCGCGAGACAGACGGGACCAGCCTCCAAGTCCCGCTTCCGGACGACAAAATTCTTATCCCGGTTCAATAGTGGCGGCGGACCTGTTCTCGAACGATCCGTTGCGCGCCCAATCGGAATGTGGCCGGTCGTCTTTCAGGGCCTACCAACCATCACTTCCGTTGCCTTGATGAGTGCGACGGCCTGTTCGCCTGGCTTCAAGTCCAATTCGCGTACGGCATCGGCAGTAATAATTGCGGTTACGCGCTGATTGCCCACCGCAAGCACTACCTTCGCCAGAAGTCCGTCTACTACCACTTCCACGATTGTGCCGAGTAACTGGTTGCGCCCACTGATGCGGGTTGCGCCGGTATGCGCCGCGGCCGACGGCAGGAACTCATCGAGCGCATCGAGCGGAACACGATGATGACCGCCCGGCGTTTTCAGGGTGCGAATGCGGCCTGCCAGAATCCAGTGCTTGAGGGCGGGGTAGCTGATGCCGAGTTTCTCTGCCGCCTGCCGGGGCGTCAGCAAAGTGGACGAAGACATGAGTTATTGATAATCTCTTGCGCGGTAAGTGTATAGGCGTAGCAGCCGCCCAACAGGGTGCGGGCCGATTTCCCGGCAGCGAACGCGACGCGGTAACCTGTGACTGCAATCACTCGACAGTAACCAACCCGGATGATAGGCTTCCGGTGACTTTACCCCAGGTTTCGTCAGGTCGCGATCCCGGGATTTCTTTGTGATTCGGCTTCAAACATCAACTTCGGAGGATTCGTGACTGCACAGGATTGGGTGTACTTCTTTTTGGCCGTGAGCCTATGTTCGCTCTTTGCGGCCTTCTTCTATACGCGTCAGGTTTTCGGCTCAGAGACCGGGACACCGGCTATGCGAGGCACCTCTGCCACCATTAAGGGAGGCACCGCGGCATTCTTCAAGCGCCCGTACAGGACCGTGGCGGCCGTCATGGGCCTGCTGCTTCCCACTTTGGCTTACGCCCAGCCGGAACACGCTGGCGGCGGCGAAGCCAACCTGACACTGCCGGATCTTTCGACCGTGAATTTTTTCGGCATGAACGGACATGCCCTTCTGATGATCGGGTTGTTATTCTGCGCCGGCGGCCTGTTGTTCGGCCTCGCGATTTATGTGCAGTTGAAGAACATGCCGGTTCATCGCTCGATGCTCGAAATCTCCGAACTGATCTATGAGACCTGCAAAACGTACCTGGTGACGCAGGGCAAATTCATTCTTATGCTCTGGGCGTTCATCGCGGTCATTATCTCGCTGTACTTCGGCTGGCTGGCGCCGGTGCCGAATAAACCGATCTGGGTTACGCTGCCCATCATTCTGGGGTTCAGCCTGGTTGGCATTGCGGGAAGCTATGGGGTGGCGTGGTTCGGAATTCGCGTCAACACATTTGCGAACTCACGGACGGCATTCGCAGCATTGCGCGCCAAACCATATGCAATCTCTGAGATTCCGCTGAAGGCTGGCATGAGCATCGGCATGTTGCTGATCTCGGTCGAGTTGCTCATCATGCTCTTCATCCTTTTGTTCATTCCGCGCGATTATGCGGGCCCCTGCTTCATTGGCTTCGCCATTGGCGAAAGCTTAGGTGCCGCGGCTCTGCGTATTGCCGGCGGCATTTTCACCAAGATCGCCGACATTGGCGCCGACCTGATGAAGATCGTGTTCAAAATCAAGGAAGACGATGCGCGCAACCCGGGTGTCATCGCCGACTGTACGGGTGACAATGCGGGCGACTCCGTCGGCCCCAGCGCCGATGGCTTTGAAACCTACGGCGTCACCGGCGTAGCCCTTATCACTTTCATTTTGCTGGCAGTTCCGAATGCCACGACCCAAGCGCAGCTGCTGGTTTGGATCTTCGTCATGCGCGTGGCCATGCTGATCTCCAGCTCCGGCGCCTACTTCCTCAATGGCGCAATCGCTCGCGCGAAATACGCGAACGCCGACGAGATGGACTTTGAGGCGCCATTGACCTCACTGGTATGGTTGACGTCCATCGTATCCATTTTCCTGACCTACGTCGTCACGTACCTGATGATTCCCAATCTCGGGGACGGAACGCTCTGGTGGAAGCTGGCTTCGATCATTTCGTGCGGAACCCTGGCGGGCGCGCTCATCCCCGAATTGGTCAAGGTCTTCACTTCAACCAAGTCCACCCACGTCAAAGAAGTCGTTAAATCCGCGCAGGAAGGCGGAGCTTCGCTGGGAATCCTGTCGGGATTCGTAGCAGGCAATATGTCGGCCTACTGGCTAGGGCTTAGCATGGTCGCCCTCATGGGAATGGGCTACTACTTCAGTATGGGCATACCGGATTCGCAGAACAATCCGGCGGGAATGATGCTGGCTCCAGCCGTCTTCGCCTTCGGCCTGGTGGCCTTCGGCTTCCTGGGTATGGGTCCGGTCACCATTGCCGTGGACTCCTACGGTCCGGTTACCGACAATGCTCAGTCCGTCTACGAATTGTCGCTGATCGAAGATGTGCCCAACATCGCGGCTGAGTTGAAGAAGGACTTCGGCGTCGACGCGAAGTTCGAACGCGCAAAATACCTGTTGGAAGCCAACGATGGAGCCGGCAATACATTCAAGGCTACGGCCAAGCCAGTGCTGATCGGCACGGCTGTGGTGGGCGCAACCACCATGACTTTCTCGATCATCATGGCTCTGACCCACGGACTGAAGGATAACGTGGATAAGCTCTCTCTGCTGCACGCGCCCTTCATGCTGGGGCTAATCTGCGGTGGAGCAGTGATCTTCTGGTTCGCGGGTGCTTCTACACAGGCGGTCTCAACCGGCGCCTACCGCGCGGTTGAGTTCATCAAGGCAAACATCCACCTCGAAGGTGCGGAGAAAGCATCGGTCAGTGACAGCAAGAAAGTGGTAGAGATCTGCACGAAGTACGCGCAGAAGGGGATGTTCAACATCTTCCTCGCCGTCTTTTTCTCGACCCTTGCGTTCGCGTTCATTGAGCCGTTCCTGTTCATCGGCTACTTGTTCTCGATTGCGATCTTCGGTCTGTATGAGGCCATCTTCATGGCCAATGCCGGTGGCGCATGGGATAACGCGAAGAAGATCGTCGAGGTCGACATGCACCAGAAAGGGACGCCTCTGCACGACGCAACCGTGATTGGAGACACCGTCGGCGATCCGTTTAAAGACACCTCGTCGGTGGCCATGAACCCGGTGATCAAGTTCACGACGTTGTTTGGATTACTTGCTGTCGAGCTTGCCGTTACGCTCAGTGCGAATAATCCGTTGCTCACACGTGTATTGGCAGTGGCATTCTTCCTGGTGTCGGTGTTCTTCGTGCACAAATCGTTCTACGGCATGAGGATCGACTCCAAGGGATAGCAACTGATTTTTCTGTGTAAATCGTAGAAAACGTCGCCTGAAATGGGCGGCGTTTTCTTTGCACAATTCGTACGCGCTTATCAATCTGCTTTGCGCGGTATGTTCTTCATGACCCTTGTTTTCTGTGAGTCAAATATGATCGAACACTCCTGCATCGCGCCACGATGGCCGGAATTGGGGATGGAAAAGGATGGAAATAGCGTTTTTTCCTCGATGGATTTTTGGAGGAATGGAGGATGGGCGAAGAAGACACCTGAACTATTGCCTGTCCGCCATCACCCTGGCCATTGCTCTTCCTTATCTACGCCTGATCCCGCATGTATGTTTGTTTCAATGGTTACTAGGGATACCCTGCCCAGGCTGCGGCATTACGAGTGCGTTGGTCGCTGTTTGCAAGCTTGATTTTCATACAGCTGCGCAGATCAATGTGGCGGCTTTGCCTCTCGCGCTCTTGCTGAGCTTTCAAGTCTTCATCCGTCCGTTAACACTTCGTTCGTCGTCGAAGCGTTTAGAGTCCGTGATCGATCGATCTTCACGTTTCATCAGCCTTTTAGCTTCCTGCAGCCTGTGCCTGGTGTGGGTCGCGAAACTAATTCATTAGCAGGGAGATTTCATGGCCACAGTTTCTTGCCCTAAATGCAACACAATTACCTCGCAAGGCGGTTTTCCTGTCTGGACGATTATCGTTTCAATTTGTGCTTTTCCGGTGGGTCTGCTGGCGTTGCTTGCAGGACGTAAGCCTACGGTGTGCGGGAGTTGTGGCTTTACATGGCAGGCCTAGAAACCTCAAGTGCAATGCCAGTTTCTCAGGGATTTGGGAATTAGACTGCGCGAGGTATGACCTGGCTCAACCGTTGCCGCTGACGCCTCTCGCCGTCAAAATTAGCGGGGTCCAGCCACGCCTCGAATGCCCTCTTGCGGGCCGGCCATTCGCAGTCGAGCATTGAGAACCACGCCGTGTCGCGGTTTTGCCCCTTCACCACCATGTGCTGCCGAAAAACACCTTCGAAGGTAAAGCCCAAGCGCAAAGCAGCACGGCGCGAGGGCTCGTTCTTTGCGTTGCACTTCCATTCGTAGCGGCGATAGCCTAAATCCTCGAAAACATGCCGCGCCATGAGGTACATGGCTTCGGTGGCTGCGGTGGTGCGCTGCAGCGATGGAGAGAGCAGGATGTTGCCGACCTCGATCACGCCGTTCAATGGATCCATGCGCATGTAGCTGGCATAGCCCTCGGCAACGGCACTCATCGCAGGCACAATTGCCAGAAAAACGGCGTGCGCTCCGTTCTGTTTCTCCTCGGCAGCAGGGCTCTGCTTCTCCTCAACGGCGCGGCGCAGGTCGGCCTCGGAAGCGTAGGGTCCATCTGCCAGCCATGCCCACACCTCGTCGTGGCCTGCAATGGCCTTCCAGAGCGCCGTAACATCGCGTTCAGCGCTCAATGGCTGGAGCGTTACATGGCTGCCACGCAAGATTGTTGGGCGAGGAAGGGCGACCGGTTTCCACCCTGCGAACCTGGTTTCGTTCTCTGTCATGCAGACCACGTTAGCAGGGCGGTCGTCTCAAACAGATGCCGCCTGTTTGTCCACATCTCCACAGCTTTGCCCGGGCAAATAGCTCGTCTCCACGCCTTGCACCGGGTGTTACCGGGGCATATCCTTTTAAGTGGAAGACTAAAAGACGTCACGATCAGATACACCTGCGTAGGAGATTTGGCACCTGAAACCCGCGCCCCTTAGGGGCTTTTGCGCTTTCCACAGGCTAATTGCCAATGTTTCCTCAGGCAGCCGCCAGAAACGCCAACAGTCACTACATGTTGTGGTTTGTTGTTGACAGACACCATAGACAGGGGTACTTTTTCATCTGCGGCTCTTTACAGGCTTTGACTAGCCCCGGTGAACGAGACCTGTTCAGCAGACCGCAAAGAAATACAAATCCCGCGGCACTGATTCAGTCCCCGTTCCGATTTGTGGCTTAGATTTCGCCCACATCTGAGGCAGCAGTGCGCCAGATGGGCTATGCATCACCAATTTTTCTGTCTTGAAAGGATTCTGATGAACGAGGTCAACCTCCAAACTTCGGCTGCCGATCTTCAAGCCCAATATAACCAGAGTGGACTGACATTTGCCCGCCGCTTTTCTACCGAGGGCGTCTCTCCCTACGACGAGGTGCAATGGGAACGCCGTACCGCTCTCATCACTGATAACAAGGGAAATACGATTTTTGAGCAGAAGAATGTAGAGGTGCCACTCGACTGGTCGATGACTGCGACTAATATCGTTGCCTCGAAGTATCTTCACGGCCAGATGGGCTCGCCCGACCGCGAAACGGGCGCGCGCCAGCTTGTTGGTCGCGTCACCGAAACGATTCGCGACTGGGGCATCGAGGGCGGTTACTTCGCCTCGGCTGCGGACGCCGCGACCTTCCATGACGAACTCGCGCACATGCTGCTGACGCAAAAAGTCGCCTTCAATTCTCCTGTTTGGTTCAACGTGGGCTGCGATCGCCTTGAACCCCAGTCGGACGGCCAAAACTGGCATTGGGATACGGCGACCGGGGGCGTGAAGTTTTCCGCTACCGGCTATCGCAATCCACAGTGCTCGGCCTGCTTTATCAATTCCGTAGACGATTCGCTTGATTCCATCCTGACCCTGGCCAAGACCGAGGGGATGCTTTTCAAGTGGGGCTCCGGCACGGGCACAAATCTGTCCTCGATCCGTGGCTCGATGGAACTGCTTTCGGGTGGCGGTTCGGCTTCCGGTCCGCTCAGCTTCATGCGCGGATTCGACGCTTTTGCCGGCGTCATCAAGTCGGGCGGCAAGACGCGACGTGCTGCCAAGATGGTCATCCTCAACGCCGACCATCCCGACATCATGGATTTCATTCAATGCAAAGCCAAGGAAGAGGCCAAGGCATTCAGCTTGATCAAGGCTGGCTACGACGGCTCGGGCCCCGACTCAGAAGCTTATTCTTCCATCTTCTTTCAAAACGCCAATAACTCCGTTCGCGTGAGCGACGAGTTCATGCACGCCTATGAAACCGACGGTGAATTTACGACCCGCACGGTCAAGGATCAGGTACCCGTCAAGACGTATAAGGCGCGCGACATCATGCGCAAGATTGCCGAAGCCACGTGGCTGTGCGGCGATCCTGGTCTGCAGTTCGACACCACCATCAACAAGTGGCACACCAGCAAGAACACGGCGCGCATCAACGCCTCCAATCCTTGCTCGGAGTACATGTTCCTCGACAATTCGGCCTGCAACCTGGCCAGCTTTAACCTGCTCAAGTTCGTTACGCCCTCGGGAACGTTCAATATCCCGGCATACCGACACGCGATTTCCGTAGTCATCACGGCTATGGAAATCCTGGTCGACAATTCCGGCTATCCCACTGAAGCGATTTCGCGCAATTCGCACGACTATCGCCCGCTGGGTCTGGGGTATGCCAATCTTGGCGCGCTGCTCATGGCATTTGGTTTGCCTTATGACTCGACGGCCGGCCGCGACCTGGCAGCGGTATTGACTGCCATCATGTGCGGCCAGGCTTACCTGCAATCGGCGATCGTTGCCGCGCACTGCCCGCCCATTGCGTCCGCCACACCGCTCACCGCTTCGGTCGATCGCCAAGGCGGCGCTTGCCCCGGCTTCTACGTGAACCGCGAGCCATTCCTCGACGTGATCCGGATGCATCGCGCCGAAGTGAATAACATCGGCAAGTCGCGCATCAGCGGCGAGCCTTTCAACGTGCCGCAGCTCGACGCCCTCATCGATGCCAGCCGCGATTGCTGGGACATGGCGCTGGCTTACGGCGAGCGTTTCGGCTATCGCAATTCCCAGACCACCGTGCTTGCGCCTACCGGCACCATCGGCTTCATGATGGATTGCGACACCACCGGCATCGAACCCGACCTTGCCCTAGTGAAGTACAAGAAACTGGTTGGCGGCGGCATGATCAAGATCGTTAACAACACTGTGCCTGCCGCGCTCTTCAAGCTCGGCTACGACAACGACCAGGTTGACGCCATCGTCAGCTATATCGATGCTACCGGCACGATCGAAGGCGCACCCGGGATCAAGCCTGAGCACTTGGCGGTGTTCGACTGCAGCTTCAAGCCATCCAAGGGAACGCGCTCCATTCAGTACATGGGTCATATCAAAATGATGGCCGCAGCGCAGCCGTTCCTCTCTGGCGCGATCTCAAAGACGGTTAACCTGCCTCACGAGGCTACCGTCGAAGATGTTGCCGAGGCCTATGCGGAAAGCTGGCGTCAGGGAATCAAGGCGGTTGCGATTTATCGCGATGGGTCGAAGGGTACGCAGCCTTTGAACACCAGCCTCGATGCCAAGCGCGAGCCGTCGGCTCTCGATGCTGCCGGTCATCGCGTGATGACAAATCTCGCTATGGGCCAACCGGTTGCCGAGGCCGACCTCAAAACCCTCGAAGCCAAGATCGGCGAAAGGCTTGAAATTACAGCGAAGCAGGTCATTGCCGCTGCCAACTCATTCTCCCGCGCCATTGAGGAAATCGCCAAGGCTGGCTCAATGCCTGCCTTCGCGGCTGCTCTTAGTCTCGACCCTGAGGCCAAGCTTGCGCAGCAGGATCTAAACGGCCCGCCGCGCGCTGTGCGCCATCGCCTGCAGGATGAGCGCGCCTCGATCACTCATAAGTTTTCCATCGCCGGTCACGAAGGCTATATTACCGTCGGCCTTTATCCCAACAGCCAGCCGGGTGAGATATTCATCAAGATGGCCAAGGAGGGCTCGACCGTTTCAGGGTTGATGGATGCCTTCGCCACGTCCATTTCGCTGGCACTGCAACACGGCGTTCCGCTGCGCGTGCTATGCGAGAAGTTCGCGCACACCCGCTTCGAGCCTTCCGGCTGGACGGGCAACGAGCAGATCGGCTATGCCAAGAGCCTTATGGATTACATCTTCCGCTGGCTCAGCCTGCGCTTTCTTTCGGGCACCCAAATGACGCTGTTTGCAGGCCTCGGCCCGCAGGCCGAATCGCTGCCCGCGCCTCCGTCACTGCTGCACGACGCAGAAAACAACGAGAATGTGGCTTTGCAGAATCAACTCTCCCGGCTCGCCGACGAAGTAGCAAAGCGAATCAGCCAGGCCAATGGGCAACCAACGGGTATGGGCAGCACCTCAGCACCGGGCGGCGGTATTGCTCCCGAGATTCAAGCCTCGGGAACGACGCAGGCCACGCCGACGCACGGACCGTCAATGCAAGACCGCGGCATCTACCATCCGTCAGACGCCATGCGCAGTCTCTACGACATGGGGGACGCACCGAGTTGCGGCACCTGCGGAGCCATCATGGTCCGCAACGGCAGTTGTTATCGATGCATGAGTTGCGGCTCAACCAGTGGATGTAGCTGAACGACTCCAACGTGGTTGTTTTTATATGGAGCGGACTTCGGTCTGCTCCATTTTTTAGGTGTGCCAAGTTGGACGAAGTAGGAGTTCTTTCACATCCTCATGAGCGCTGGGCGATCTCCGATTTTTGCGCCGCAGTCAGAAAATTGATTCAACCCGGCCCGGCTTGAGGTAGCTTTACAACAGCAGCTCAAGCGAGGCGCCTGGCCCGGTCACACGGTGGGTAAACATGAAAGATAAGCCGGCAATTCCAGATTGGGCCGCGTGAGGGCGGATGGGCATACGGGTTGCGCTACATCATCGTACGCAGTACGTTTACGAAAAAGCGGTTTCACTTGGTCCTCAGGTCATACAGTTGCGCCCGGCCCCGTATTGCCGCACGCCCATCCTTACTTATTCACTGACCATCAGCCCCGCCCAGCATCGCATCAACTGGCAACTTGACCCCCACTACAATCACATTGCGCGGGTGCTGTTTTCGGGAAAGACCAAAGAGTTTGTGGTCAACGTCGACCTTACTGCCGAGTTGTCGCCGATCAATCCGTTCGATTTTTTCCTTGAGCCCGGAATCGAGACCTATCCATTTAGATACGCGCCCGATCTGGCTAAGGATCTTGAGCCGTACATGGTGCTCGCACCGGAGGGTCCCCATCTGCGAGCATTTCTCAATGGGCTCACCACGGGCAGCCAACCGACCATTGGCTTTTTGTTCGATCTGAATCACCGACTGCGCAATGAAATCGGCTACGTGACCCGCCTCGATCCAGGTGTTCAAACCTGCGAAGAGACCCTCGAAAAGCGCACTGGCTCCTGTCGAGACTCCGCATGGTTGCTGGTTGAAATTCTTCGCCACCTGGGCATCGCGTCGCGCTTCATTTCGGGATATCTAATTCAACTCGCGCCCGACGAGCGTGATCCTGGTGACGCCACGAGTCCGCTAAAAGACTCTGCCGATTTGCACGCATGGACAGAAGCATTTTTGCCCGGTGCCGGTTGGATCGGTATGGATCCGACGTCAGGGCTGTTTACCGGCGAAGGGCACATTCCGTTGATGGCCACGCCCCTTGCATCCAATGCCGCGCCCATCGGCGGCACCGTTGAGCCGGCCCGGGTTGAATTCACTTACGCCATGACGATTCGCCGTATCGACCAATCGCCGCGTCTCTCAAAACCCTTTAGTGATGAGGATTGGGTGCAGGTGCGGAGCGTTGCCCACAGCGTCGACGCGAAGCTCGCGGAGCAGGATGTTCGTCTCACCATGGGCGGCGAACCAACCTATGTCTCGATCGATGATCTAGAGAGTCCGCAATGGCATATCGATGCGCACGGAGCAGAAAAGCGGGCGCGTGGCCTGGCACTGATTCAGGCTCTGAGCAGAAAGATCGCTCCCGGCGCGATGCTTCATTACGGACAGGGCAAATGGTATCCAGGCGAACCGCTGCCGCGCTGGGCGCTCAGTTGCTATTGGCGCGCGGACGGAGTTCCGGTGTGGGACAATATCGCCCACATCGCGCGCGAGGATCACGATTACGGCTTGAGTGTGAAAGATGCGCACAACTTTATGCAGGCTCTCGCGCGTCGCCTCCAGGTCCGGTCTGAAGATTCGTTGCCTGCTTACAACCCTGACGATGAAACCACGGAGCCCGTTGGGTACATCCTGCCCCTGCGGCGGCGTCAAATTGCAGGCCGGCTCTATTGGTCGAGCCAGTTATGGTTTCCCCGTCCGGAGAGGATGTTGCTCTTTCCGGGCGATTCACCTATAGGGTTTCGCATTCCCACCGAAGGTATGCCATGGGTCGCTCCTGATGACCTTGTCTATGAACACGAGCCGGCACCGTTTGCCGATCGGGTCATGCTTCCAGCGCGGCCCGCGCACTCTTCAGACCGGTTCGATAAAGATCCAGCCCCCGATCCGTTGCCCGCGCTCTCGAGCACTGCTGAAACTGCTACAGAACTGATCCGGCCATCGCTGTGCGTGCAAGCGCGCGATCGACGGCTGCATGTTTTTCTTCCCTACTCGCCTAAGCTGGCAGACTACTTCGACTTGCTCTCCGCCATTGAAGATACGTGCGAACATCTTCGTTTGCCGGTGTGGCTCGAGGGCTATGCTCCTCCATCGGATCCGCGCCTGCGATCTTTCAGCGTCACGCCTGATCCAGGCGTGTTGGAAGTGAATCTGCCGCCTGCCAGCAACTGGGATGAACTCGAGCACATCAACATGCTCCTCGCTGACGAGGCGCACCGCAATCGATTGACTGCCGAAAAATTTGGCTATAACGGCGATCGACTCGCTACCGGCGGAGGCAGCCACATCGTTATCGGCGGCGCCACGCTGGCTGATAGCCCTCTGCTGCGGCGTCCTGATCTGCTGCGCAGCATGGTGGCGTTTTGGCAGAACCATCCATCGCTCTCGTACCTGTTTTCAGGCATGTATATCGGCCCTACAAGCCAGTATCCGCGCGTTGACGAGGCGCGCATGGATGCTTTGTATGAGCTTGAAATTGCGTTTGACCAATTACGATTGAGCCACTGTCCGCCCCTCACCATCGACGGTTTGTTTCGCAACCTGCTGGTCGACGTCACAGGTAATTCGCATCGCGCTGAATTCTGCATCGATAAGCTCTATCCGCCCGAGGGACGCGGCCCGCGCCTCGGTCTGCTTGAGCTGCGCGCCTTTGAAATGACGCCGCACGTGAAAATGGGCTTGATGGAGATGCTGCTCATTCGCGCGTTGGTTTGCATGTTCTTCAAGCAGCCTTGCGAGAACGCGTTGATACGGTGGGGCGCAGCGCTGCATGATCGTTTTTTGCTTCCCCATTTCGTGCGCAGCGACTTTCACGATGTGCTTTCGCGGTTGTGCGGCTTCGGGATCAACTTCGAACAGAAATGGTTTTCTTCCCACTTTGAATTTCGTTTTCCGAAGATTGGGTCAATCACCGCGGACGGAGCTGAACTGGAATTACGGCGTGCACTCGAGCCATGGAATGTGCTCGCCGAAGAGACCAACGCCGGGGGCACGGTGCGCAGCGTCGACTCATCGCTCGAGCGCATGCAGGTGACACTATCCGGCATCAGCGCCGACGGGCGCTACGTGGTTGCCTGCAATGGGCGCAGAGTGCCACTCGCTGCCACGGGTGAGGCCAACGAATTAGTAGCCGGTATACGATATCGAGCGCGAAGACTCTCGGCCTCGCTGCATCCCACCATTCCAGTGCACGTGCCACTGGTGTTCGACATCATCGATCGCTGGGCCAGCCGTTCCGTAGCACGATGTACTTATTCTGTCGACCCGCCAGACGGTCGCATTTATAACGAGCGACCCACGAACGCTGCAGAGGCCGAACAGCGCCGCACCGAACGCTTCAAAATCTCTGATCGCTCCCCAGTGCCGATGTTAATTCCACAAGAAGAACACAACTCCATCTACCCGATGACTCTTGACCTGCGCATTCCTCCGCCGAACCAGGAGACCAGCATCGCGAAAGCGGGTTTCGTCTCGTGACCCTGGACCTTTATCAAACCGCGCTCCGCTACGGCGCCGCCTACGATGAATTGTCGGCCGATGGTGTGAATCCCCGGCCGCACTGGGCGCACTTGATGGAGTCGCTCCGTACCATGGGCCCTGAAGAACTGGGACGACGCTGGAGCCGCGCAGAGCGCCGTATTCGCGAAAACGGAATTACGTACAACATTTACAGCGACCCTCTCGGCGCAAATCGTCCATGGAAAACCGACCTCGTTCCGCTCCTTCTTCCTGCGAACGAATGGCGCTTTATCGAGGCAGGAATTATTCAGCGGGCGCAACTGCTGAGCCTACTGCTCAAAGATATTTACGGACCGCAGAATCTCATTGCAAATGGAAATATTCCGGCCCCGCTGCTTTATGCGAACCCCGCGTTTTTGCGTCCGTTGGTGGGCGTGCAGGTGCCCGACTACAGTTATCTGCACATGCTTGCGGTCGATCTGGCGCGTTCGCCCGACGGAAAGTGGTGGGTGCTGGCCGATCGCACCCAGGCGCCTTCAGGGAGTGGGTACGCTCTAGAGAATCGCACCATAGTGTCGGATGTGTTGCCTGATTCGTTCCGTGACTCAAACGTTTTGCGACTCGCACCATTCTTTCGCGCGCAACGGGACGCGCTTATCAACCTTGCGCAGTGCGACAATCCCCGCGTCGTGCTGCTCACGCCGGGTCCGCTCAATGAGACTTACTTCGAGCATTCCTATCTCTCGCGCTATTTGGGATTTACGCTCGTTGAGGGAACGGACCTGACTGTTCGCAATCGTTGCGTCTACCTGAAAACAGTGGACGGACTGGAACAGATCGATGTCATCCTGCGCCGCGTTGACGATAGCTTTTGCGACCCTCTTGAGTTGCGCGGCGATTCGCTGCTCGGTGTGCCCGGCCTTGTAGAAGCAATTGTTGCGGGCAATATAAAAATTGCGAATGCGCTTGGCAGTGGCGTGATTGAAACCGCCGCGGTGATGCCGTTTCTTCCGGGGCTTTGTCGTCATTTGCTCGGCGAAACGCTCAAGCTTCCATCCGTTGCCACCTGGTGGTGCGGCCAGGAGGATGCCCTCGACTGGGTACTGAACCATCTCGATTCCGTGGTGGTGAAACCGGCATTCCCGGCGCGCGGCATGGAGCCTGTCTTCGGCGTTGAACTTGCCCAGGCCGAGAAACATAAGTTTGCAGAACAACTGCGCGCACGTCCTTATGAATTCGTAGCGCAGGAGCAAATATCTCTATCGACCGCGCCGGTGTGGGAGAGTGGACATCTGAAGTCGCGCGGAGTGGTGCTGCGTACCTACGTTCTCAATACCGGCAGCGGCTTTGTTGCGATACCCGGCGGCCTGGTGCGTGTCTCCGATGCCGAGGGATCGGTCGTCTCGATGCAGCGTGGCGGTCACAGCAAAGATGCATGGGTGCTTTGGGATAGCCCTGTTGACACATTCAGCATGTTGCATCCCCGCAATGAACCGGTGGAGTTGCGTCGTGTCTCCCGCGTGGTGCAAAGCAGCGTAGCGGACAATGTGTTCTGGCTGGGCCGTTATGTCGAACGCGCTGAAAATATCGCTCGCATCTTGCGCGCCGTCATTCCGCGCATCCGCCGCGCCGATGATGCTGACCACGGGTGCCTGCTTCGCTTGCATGGTTGCCTCGAAACGAGGCATAGCAAGTTTCCCAAAGCGAAGGATGCAAAACCGAACTCCGCCGAGCTTGAAATCGAAATGATTTCGCTCTTAATCGACAGCAAGCGGCCCGATAGCCTTGCGTCGACGCTCAAGGAAATCTCCCGCATCGGCGGACATGTACGCGATCGACTCTCAGGCGACATGATGTCTCTCATCGGCAAGCTGCGCGATTGTATCCAGCCAGACGAGCGTGTCGAACTTCTCGAATCACCAGCAATACTCACGGCATGTCTCGAGATGCTTTCAGCGTTCTCTGGCATGGAACGTGAGAACATCAATCGCGGATCTGGCTGGCTGTTCATGAGCCTTGGCCGGCGACTCGAACGCGCCATCTACCTCTCAAGACAGTTGCGGGAAATCACTACTCCGCTCTCCGCCCGGGACTGGTCGCTGCTTGAATGTCTGCTCGAGGTAGCCGACAGTTCCATGACCTACCGCACGCGGTATTACACTACGCTGCAGCCGCTGGCTGTTCTCGATGTGCTCATGGCCGACGAAACCAATCCGCGCGCCTTGGCGTTCCAACTCAATCATCTCGTCGACCTTTATGAGAAGCTTCCGCGCTACTTAGCCGATGATCTGCAGGCAATGAAAGAGGCCCAGTCGACCCTGCGCAATTTCGACTTGCGCACGCTTTCGTATCCATTACCCGGCGCAACCGCAACTGATAGCGATTCTGATGGGTTGGCGCGCCTTGAGCGGTTCCTGCGAGAGTTGGAGCGACTGCTGCCATCATGGTCAAATGACTTATCGAGCCGTTACTTTAGCCACGCGCGTACATTTCCCATCAGCATAGGCCAATGAATTACAAAATCCTTCACCGTACTACGTACAAGTACAAATATCCGGTCTCGCTCGGCAACCATGTCGCATGCCTCACGCCGCGTCCATCGCTTGTTCATCAAGCTGCGCGCAGCGAACTCATCATCCACCCTGAGCCCGCAACGCGCACCGAGCGCATTGATTATTTTGGAAATATACTTTGCTTCTTCACGATTCAAGAGGCGCACAAAGAATTAGAAGTCGAAGCGCGCAGCGAAGTGACGGTGCAGCGCAATGCGGTCAGTCTAAAGCCGCAGTCCATCGCGTGGGAAGAGGCCGTGCGGTTGCTGCCCACCGACCAGAGCCGTGCGGGACTAGAAGCCTATCAGTTCCAATTTGAATCGCCGCGCATTCGTATACGGCCAGAGTTTGCGGCCTATGCGCTGCGATCGTTTACGCCGGGACGCCCCTTAACCGAGGCACTCATCGATCTAAATACGCGCATCTATAAAGATTTTCGCTTTGACTCAAAAGCGACTACGGTTCGCACGCCCACCGAAGATGCATTTAGAAAGCGCCGCGGCGTATGCCAGGATTTTGCGCACATTGAGATTGCCTGCCTGCGCTCTCTCAATCTCGCGGCGCGGTATGTCAGCGGGTACTTGCGCACCTACCCGCCGCCGGGGCGTCCGCGACTCATCGGTGCCGATGCTTCGCACGCGTGGCTCTCTGCATACTGTCCGGGGTATGGATGGCTCGATCTCGATCCGACAAATAATCTCGTTCCATCCGACGGCCACGTGACTCTCGCATGGGGTCGCGATTATAGCGACGTGAGCCCGCTGCGCGGCTTGATTCTGGGCGGAGGCGCACACCGGCTACGCGTCTCTGTCGACATGGAACCGCTCGAAGACTAGCGATTAGTAACGACTCTACTTCGTGGGAGCAGACTCTTCCAAGCCTCTGAATTTCATCATCGGCTCGGCGCTGGGTGCTTTGCCACGCCACGCAATATATAGCTTTGACAAGTCTTGCGTGTTGCCACGCGACAAGATCATCTGCCTGAAGCGGTCACCATTTTCACGCGTCAAACCGCCATGCTCTTCGAAATATTGATAGGCATCGTCGTCGAGCATCTGCGTCCACAAATACGCGTAGTAACTTGCTGAGTACCCGCTGCCCCAGATATGACTGAAATACGTAGAACGATAGCGCGGCGGCACACCATGCAACGACAGATGGGTTGCTTCGAGGGCCTTCTTTTCAAACGCGTCAGCATCCTGTACGGGCGCATCGGCACTGAGCGTATGCCATTGCATATCTAGTTCCGCCGCCGCCAGCAACTCGGTCAAGTCATATCCTTCGTTGAAAGTCTGCGACTGCTTGATCTTCGCCACTAACTCCGGCGGCATAGGCGCGCCAGTTTTGTAGTGCTTTGCGTAATTGTTAAAAATCGCCGGATAGATGGCCCAATGTTCGTTGAACTGCGACGGAAACTCGACGAAGTCTCGCGCCGTAGAGGTTCCCGACAAGCTTGGATATTCGCTGTTGGCAAACATCCCGTGCAGAGCGTGGCCAAACTCGTGGAACATCGTCGTTACGTCGGTGAAACTGATCAGCGCGGGCTCGCCAGCGGCAGGCTTGGGAAGATTCGCGACGTTGTAGATAACCGGCAGTGTCCCCAGCAGTTTCGATTGCACTACGAAACTAGACATCCACGCGCCGCCGTTTTTATTGTCGCGCTTGAAGTAGTCGCAATAGAAAAGTGAAAGCGGCTTGCCGTCCACGTCCGATACTTCGAAAACGCGCACATCCGGCTGATATACCGGAATGTCTTTGAGCTCCTTGAAATTGATTCCATAAAGCTGATGCGCCGCGTAGAGGACGCCATTCTCCAGCACATTGTTCAATTCGAAATAGGGTTTGATCTCCGCTTCATCCAAATCAAATTTAGCCTTGCGTACTTGCTCGGCATAAAAGTCCCAATCCCACGGCTCGAGCTTGAAACCGCCATTCGTCGCGTCGATGACGTCCTGAATATCCTTCGCCTCACGCGCAGCTTTTGCGGTAGCCACGGGCACCAAATCATTCATAAACTTCAATGCCGCTGCGGGCGTTTTTGCCATCTGATCTTCGAGTTTCCAGGCCGCGTGACTTTCGTAGCCAAGTAAACGCGCGCGTTGTGCACGCAATTGTGCGAGCCGCGGAACGTCCTGGCGCGTGTCGTTAGCGTCGCCGCGCTCTGTCCTTGTCAAGGAATTCTTGAAGATCACCTCGCGCGTGCTCCGCACAGTTATCGAGGTTGCTTCGGGCTGCTGCGTCGTGTTTTGCAACGGGATCAAGTACCCTTCCAGCTTTCGTCCTTGCGCCGCTTGCGCTGCCGCTGCAATTTGTGCATCGCTCAGTCCCGCAAGCGCTGCCTTGTCTTTTGTAACGAATGCAGCTTCCTTTGTGGCCGCCAGCAGCTTCGTCGTGAATGCATTTGAAAGCGTGGAAATCTCTTCATTCAACTTTTTTAGTTCGGATTTTTTCGCGTCCGACAGTTTTGCCCCGGAGCGCACAAATTTGTCGTACGTCACTTCGAGCAATCGTAACGATTCAGCATCGAGCTTCAGCGAATCGCGGTTGCTGTATACCTGCTCGACCCTTGCGAAGAGTTTGCTGCCTAGATAAATTGAGTCTTCGTGGGCCGCGAGTTTTGGCGCTTCTTCGGTCTTCACTTTTTGCAGAAGCGGATTGGTGTTCGCACCTGTCACTGCGCTGAATGCCGACAGGGCTCGATGCAGCAGCAGACCCGTCTTCTCCATCGCAACCAAGGTGTTGTCAAATGTCGGCGCGGACTTGTCCCCAGCGATGGCGTCCATCTCGCGCTTCTGCTCGGCCATCCCAGCCTCGATCGCCGGTTGGTAATCCTCGTCTTTAATTTTGTCAAAAGGCGGCGCATGAAACGGCAGCGTGCTCGGCGCAAAGAATGGGTTCGAAGGCCCGAAGGCCGCAGTTGTCGCGGTCTGCGACCCGGTCGTCATCACGCCTGCAGCAAGAAAAATTGTCATAGGTATCAGCATCACCCTCTCGATGAGCGGGCGCACTGTCTGTCCCGGTCAAATTTAATTGTAGCGATCGACTCCTGCTGTCGCTCATCTTGCTGCGTGGATGAATTGAACGCTCCGCTCCGTGAATTGATTGTTCGCACCTGGCTTCATCGCTCCGTACCCTGCCTTCATTGCACTGCTGTGACTTGATATGGTTGAGACCATGAGCCGCGCTTATGTGATCGGGTCAGGTCCCAACGGACTTGCCGCAGCCATCGTTCTCGCCCAGGCCGGTCTTAAGGTTGAAGTCTTCGAGGCCGAACCCGACCCCGGCGGCGGTGCGCGGACGCTGCCCCTCACACTGCCTGGCTTCCTTCACGATTTCGGTTCCGCCGTCCATCCCATGGGGGCGGGCTCGCCTTTCTTCGCTACTCTTCCTCTGGCGGACCACGGCCTGCAATGGATTCACGGCGACGCGCCCCTGGCACACCCGCTCGATGATGGCACTGCGGTAATTCTAGAGCGCAGCCTCGATGAAACGGAGAAGGAGCTGGGCGTCGACGGTAAGTCGTGGCGGCATCTGGTTGAGCCCGTCGTCAAGCACTGGAACAAATTCACGCACGACGCATTGGGCCCATTGGTCCGAATGCCGCGACACCCGATTCTTATGGCTCGATTCGGCCTGAGCGGATTTCAGCCGGCGCAGCGTTTGGCCGATCGCCACTTTACCAGTCAACGGGCACGTGCCCTTTTCGCGGGACTTGCTGCGCATTCATTTCTCAGCTTTGATCGGCCACTCAGTTCCGCAATAGCGCTGGTCCTCGGTGCCTCCGCGCACGCCGTTGGGTGGCCCGTTCCACGCGGTGGATCGGGAGCTATCACGCAAGCACTGCTGTCGTATCTAGAGACGCTGGGCGGGACCTTGCACACTTCGCACCGCATCGATGCGGCTGCCATGCGCGAGCTCAATACCGAGGGCGCGCTCACGCTTTGCGATATATCCCCGCGCCAATTGATCTCGCTTACAGACGAACAACTCACGCCGGTTTTCCGGCGCGCCATGCAGCGATTCCGTCCTGGGCCAGGCGCATTCAAAATCGATTACGCACTCTCAGAGCCGGTTCCGTGGCGCGCTCCAGAGTGCCGTCGTGCTATCAGCCTGCATCTCGGAGGAACCTTTGAGGAGATCGCTGCCGCTGAGTACGATGTAGCCCACGGCCGACATCCTGAACGCCCATTCGTCCTCATCGCGCAGCCCAGCCTCTTCGACTCCACGCGCGCACCCGCAGGTCGGCACACGCTCTGGGCATACTGCCATGTGCCCAATGCGTCGGTAATCGATATGACTGATCGCATCGAAGCGCAGATTGAACGCTTTGCGCCGGGCTTTCGTGATTGTGTGCTGGCTCGCAAGACTTTCTCGCCCGCCGCGCTTGAATCAATGGACGCAAATCTTCTCGGTGGAGACATCAGCGGGGGTGCAATGACGGTGCGGCAATTTCTGTTCCGCCCCGGTATCTCTGGATACGCAACGAGCGCGCCTAATCTGTATCTTTGTTCGGCGTCCACGCCTCCCGGCGGCGGCGTCCACGGCATGTGCGGATTCCATGCCGCCACGCTTGCACTACATCGTCAGTCGAAAATGTAGGCCGAGACAAACGAACTGCCAAGCCAAGCATGGGACTGCGCTCCCAACAACACTTGCGCCATCTCTGCGGATCGATAGATTTATTCAAACCGGTTTTTGTGCAAAGTTCCAATACAAATATTGTGGATACGCAAGCGAAGCGACAGTAGAGAAAAAAGCGCCTAAGCCTGATAGCCTCGACGTTTTCTTATTGCGAGTCCCGCTTACTTAATCTCAAACTCATCAAGTTCAAACTGAAACTTGCCAGGTTCCATAGACTTGATAAAGCCAATTCCGGTCAGGTCGCTTCCGTCGGTCTCAAACGTCGAGAACGGAAACGTGTATTGTTTCCACTCTGGACTGGCAGTAAACGTCGTCATCGCTGGTACATCGCCGTTCTGTCCCGATCGCGCCTCAGTCAACACCAGCAGCGTATAAGACTTGCCGTCGCCCTTGGCCCAGAAGCTGATTGTGCTCTTCTTAGATAAATTTGCCGGCTGCATCGGCGCAGTCCCCGGCGAAAAAAGTGCACCCGCAAAAATGAACTGCCCTCCGGGTACGACTTCGCCGGTCACCTGCAGTGCGCCTTTTGTGTGCGCGGCGCCAGGTGCGACCACGTCAAGCTTCGACGAAGATTTCCCGCCGTTCATAGTGTCAGAGGCGGGTACCCACATCCCGTACGTGGCCGCAACTTTCCCTTCGTCGAAGCTGCTCACCATGTTCGACTCCGACCCCGCGGGCACTTTCGCCGTTGCAGCCGGCTTTCCCGTGTCTCCGTTCGCTCCGGCCACAGTCAGCTTCACGGTGGTGGTCTTATTCGAACTTGGGCCAACCATCAGATCAAAAACTCCCGGCTCGACAACACGATGCATGTCTACATTGAGTATCGACAACATCTCAGGAGTGACTGCAAACGTAACCGTCCGCTTCTCGCCGGGCTTCAAAGTGACGCGTTCGAAACCCTTCAACTGCATTACGGGTTGCGTCACCGAAGCCACTCGTTGATGAATATAAAACTGCGGCACTTCGTCGCCTTCGCGGGCGCCTGTGTTGGTTATATCGACGCTTACCTTCGCCGCTCCAGCAGGCATGATCTGCTGCGGCTCAACCTTCAAATTGTCGAATTTGAACGCCGTATAGCTCAGTCCGTATCCAAAAGCGTAGAGCGGCTGGCGCGTTGAAAATTCATAACTGCGATTTGCCGAAGGTTTATGATTGTAGTAGTCCGGCAGCGCTCCCACCGTATGCGGAAATGTTATCGGCAATTTACCGCCCGGGTTTGCATCGCCGAAAATTACATCGGCCGCACCTGTGCCGCCTTCTTCGCCGAGATAGAAACCCTCAAGAATTGCAGGCACTTTCTCCGCGATGTAATTGATTGAGAGCGGACGCCCATTGAGTAGCAGCACGACAACAGGCTTCCCCGTTTCCACCACGGCCTTAACGAGATCGTTTTGTGCGCCAAGCAGATCAAGCGAATCGCGATCACCGAGGTGATTCTCGGCCCACGCCTCGCGATTGGTGCTCTCGTTCTCACCGACTACGAGAATCGCAACGTCGGCTTTCTTCGCAGCATCCACGGCAGCCTGAATCGAAGCGACCTGCGTCTTGGGATCCACCAGGGCTACATCGTTCGCCCACCATCCGCGGAACCCCTGCGGCGCAGTCGTGATCTTGCAGCCTTCGGCATATAGCACTTTTACCTTCCCGCCGACTTTCGCGCGAATGCCATCGAGCACGCTCACGCCGTATCCGGGATCGCGACTATAGCCGCCTAGATGCACGTCCGCAGCATTCGGCCCAATCACCGCTATCGTCTTCAGCTTTGTGGTATCCAGGGGCAGCAGATTCCTATCGTTCTTAAGCAGCACGAGAACTTTCCGCGCCGCTTCGGCCGCCAGCTTCTTGTGTTCTGGACTGTTGTTAGTCTTCTCGGCAAGATCTGGATCGACATAGGGATCATCGAATAGCCCTAACCGAAATTTGGCCGTAAGTACGCGCGCGACTGCAAGATCGACCTGGCTCTCGGGCACGACCCCTTGCTTCACCTGGTCCGCCAGCGTCTTGTAAACCGAGCCATCTGACAAATCGTAATCCACCCCTGCAGCAAGCCCCTGCCGCGCCGCATCTTCCTTGTTGTAAGCCACGTGATGCGTACCGATCAGCATTTGCAGACCGTCTCCGTCGGATGTGAGGTAACCCTGAAAACCCCACTCCTGCCGTAGAACCTTGTCGAGCAACCAATGATTGATGTGGTTGGGCACGCCATCGATTTCGTTATACGACGCCATCACGCTGCCCACGTGCGCTTCCTTGACTGCCGCCTCAAATGGCACTAGAAAAGTCTCGCGAATCAATCTTTCTGAAAAATTTGCGGGCGCAGTGTTGGTGCCGCCTTCGGGCTGGCCGTGCACCGCGAAGTGCTTCGCAGTAGCCAACACATGATGCCGTCCGATCACGAATTGGTCGCCCTGCAATCCCTCAATCGCAGCCACGCCCATGCGCCCGACAAGATATGGATCCTCGCCATAAGTCTCTTCTGTGCGGCCCCATCGCGGATCACGCGCCAGATCCAGCACCGGTGAAAATACCTGGCCCGCACCACGCGAACCTGCTTCCTCGCCGACGGCAGTAAAGACACGCTTTACCAGCGCCGGATCCCAGGTGCTGGCCATCCCCAGCGCTTGCGGGAAACTGGTGCTCCCGTATTCCATATAACCGTGCAGGCCCTCGCCGAGAAACATCGCAGGAATTCCCAGGCGTGACTTCTCCTTGAAATAGCGCTGCACGCCATTGCGCAAAATCGCAGCGTCACGCGGAGTAAATTTCAACTCTGTACCCCACTCCGCCGCCAGAGTCTGACGCGCCTTTTCAGTTGTGAAGGTGCCGGTCGGGTCGATCACTTCGACGTGCGTGTCCCACCCGCCCGTCAGTTGAAATACCTTTTCTTCCAGCGTCATTCGCGGCAGCAGGTCGGCGACTCGATCCTGAATCGGCAGGCTCGCATCCTTGTAACGCGGAGTCTTGTCTTGTGTTGCCGGTGTGCTCTGCCCGTGGGCCGCAAAGATCGCTCCACTCATCAAAATGCCTAAGGAAACAGTTCTCAAAATATTGCGCATGGATGTCTTCATATTGTTGGCGACGCCTGCGTCCTCTCGGTGATCAACGGCGAATTCTACCTGAACTACGCAGCCTCAGCCTGTGTGGTTCAACAAAGATGGTGCAAAGGGCGCGCCATCAAGCCCCGCCGCGTCACGTGTTCGCTGCTTACAGTTACGATTCGCCCGCATCTAACCCCCATAGAGGTGTCGTGTCAGCACCGGTCTGCGAAGATAGAACTACGCTTCCTGACTTCATCGACAGCCTGCGAGGTAGAAGACTACAGATGCGCCGTGTCGCGCTGATTTACAACCCCGCTTCAGGCCAGCATTCTTCGTGGCGCACGTCCGTCGTCAAGGATGCGCTGGCCCTCCTGCGCAATGCGGGGGTAGAAGCGGAAGCGTTGGAAACGCATGCTCCGGGCAGCGCGAAATCGCTCACCCAGGCGGCCATTCGCCAGGGCTACGACACAATTTTCGCTTGCGGCGGCGACGGCACTGTTCATGAAATTCTGCAAGCGCTGGTGGGAACCTCGGTCGCCCTGGGCGTCGTTCCACTGGGCACCGCCAACGCGCTGGCACAAAATCTTGGCTTGGGTAAGAGTCCATTGAAAGCGGTGCGTGCGTTGCTCTCTGCTGCCGCAGTAGAGGTTCCCGTCGGGCGCATTTATTATCACGACAAGACGGGCGCGGAGTGCTGGCGCTTCTTCACCGTGGCGGCTGGTGTCGGCGCAGACGCGTTGCTGATGTCACGCATGGATGCAGGCCTCAAGCGGCGCTACGGCTATGCCCTCTACATGCTCGAGGCGTTCCGAATTTGGGCTACCAATCCATTCCCGCTCTTCGAAGCCGCATTCACTATCGACGGCAACGGCGGGCGCACTGAGCACGTTTCACAACTTCTCGCCGTGCGCATTCGGTCCTTCGGTGGAGTTCTGGGTACGCTCGCGCCCGGCGCCACCCTGCACAAAAATACGCTCAGCCTTATGGCGTTCAAAACGCGGAGCCGCATCAAGTATCTTCGCTTTCTATTGGCCACCATTGCCGGCCGACAAACATTTTCAGAGAGCATTCAGATGATCGATGCCGATTCGGTAAAGTGCCGCACGCGGGCCGGTTCGCCGGCCCCGGTATTTGTTGAGGCAGATGGTGAAGTGCTCGGCAACCTACCGGCACTCATCGAGGTCGCCAGCGAAACGCTAACCCTCCTCATCCCGCCCCACGCCCGCCCCTGACTCCGTCTTATTTGCATTTGCGTTGCCCCGACTGCGATTATTCACATCGACAATCTCATCGAGGATTCTTCGCATGAACAAACCAGCCCTCATTCTTTGCGCCGCCATCGGACTCTTCCCGTTGAGCCTCGCTGCACAAAAGCCGACATGGCAGCCTGCTCCGGGACACATCACCCTGAATCTCTGGCCCAGCGCCGCGCCCGGCGCGCCGACCAATTTGCCTGCCGAGGTAGACACCACGTCCGCCACCGACAAGCTCATCGCCGGTCGCCCGCTAGTCCGCCTTGGCAACGTGGCGACGCCGACCCTTACCGTTTACACGCCGAAAGGCAAAAATTCGGGTGCCGCGGTCGTGGTCTTTCCCGGCGGCGGATATCAAATTCTCGCTATCGATCTTGAGGGCACCGAAGTCTGCGACTGGCTCAACACCGCAGGCATGAGCTGCGTGCTGGTCAAGTACCGCGTGCCAAACACGGGTCCCTATCCCAAGTCGTCCGCCGCCTTACAGGATGCACAGCGTGCCTTGGGCCTGGTTCGACAACATGCGGCTGAATGGCATATCGATTCCAAGCGCGTAGGCGTTTTAGGCTTCTCTGCCGGAGCGCACCTGTCCGCGGCCCTCAGCACGCACTTCGACAAGCGCCTCTATGACTCAGTTGACGCTGCCGATCAACTGAGCTGCCGTCCCGATTTCGCGGTCATCGTTTACCCCGGCTATCTTGCGCTCGAAGAGAAAAACTTTGCAGCAAATCCTGAAATCATGCCCACCGAAAAGACGCCGCCCACTTTCATCACGCAGGCTGAAGACGATCCGGTTCACGTCGAAAACTCCACCGTCTATTTCCTGCAACTCAAAGCGGCAAAAGTGCCTGCTGAACTTCACCTCTACGCAGAAGGCGGCCATGGCTACGGCCTGCGTCGCACTGCGCTGCCTGTAACCACCTGGCCTCAGACGGTTGAAACCTGGTTGCACACAATCAAGATGCTTCCTCGCAATTAGCTTTTACAATCGTCATTATGTTGCTCGCCGTTCTCACCGTCTCCGATCGTTGCTCGCAGGGCCTAGCCGCCGACACCGCTGGCCCGGCCGTGCTCGCGTTGCTTGCACGGGAGTGGCCCTCCGCCGCCATAGAAACCGCACTGGTTCCAGACGATGAAAACATCATCGCCGCTCATCTCGAGAGTTGGAGCGCTCAAGGAGCGAACCTGGTGTTGACCGTGGGTGGCACCGGCCTCAGCCCCCGCGATCGCACTCCTGAGGCGACCTTGCGGGTTATTGACCGCCACGCGCCGGGCTTTTCAGAAGCCATGCGTTCCAAAGGCGCCGAAAGCAATCCGTTCGCATTTCTATCGCGCGGTGTGTCGGGCCTCATCGGCAACACCCTGATCATTAACCTGCCCGGCAGCCTGCGCGGAGCAGAAGAAAGCCTCACCACGATCTTGTCGCTGCTGAAACATGGCCTTGAGGTGATTGCAGGCGCACAAACCCATCCGTGAAACGAACGTTTCATGGAGACGCACACAACCCGATTGATTCGTCGAAATTTTTTGCCGTCGCACCTCTCCCGACCCATCCTGGTGCAATCCAAAGCCACTCCGCAACTCGTTCTCACACCGAAGCCAGAGCTTGATGCCATCAAAAACTTGTCGGCCGCTGGAACTTGCCGTGGTCCAGAGTGTCTAATACTCACAGTTCAGTTTTCCCGCTGAGGTCGTTCATGCTGATTCGTAAACCGTCCGATATTCCGTCTTCAGAGATCACGTCACAAACCCAGCACGATCTTTTCATGGGCCGGCGTCGGTTTTTGCGCAATGCCATTTCGGGCGCAGTCGTTGCAGGCGCGGCCGCAACGGGCGCTGATCGGATTGCGGAAGTTCTCTCTCCGCGTATCGGAGCCCTCGCCGCCGGCAAACTGCAGACTGTGCCCAGCCGTTTGACCACCACCGGCGAAACGCTCACCAGCCTCCAGGACATTACGCACTACAACAACTTTTACGAGTTCGGCGTGCAGAAGGATGAGCCATCTGCGAATGCCGCCCATCTACCTACCCGTCCCTGGACGGTAAAGGTTGACGGCAAAGTCAAGACTCCTAGAACTTTTGACATTGATGCCCTGCTCAAATTACGTCCGCTCGAGGATCGCGTCTACCGCCATCGGTGTGTCGAAGCGTGGAGCATGGTGATCCCGTGGATTGGCTACTCGCTCTCTGAATTCATCAAAGTGTGCGATCCCCTGCCCAGCGCGAAATTTGTCCAGTTCCTCTCTTACTACGACAGCAAGGTTGAGAAATGGGCTTCTCAGTCCGCCATCGCGTGGCCCTACACCGAAGGGCTGCGCATGGACGAGGCGATGCATCCCCTCACGCTGCTGACGTTTGGCCTTTATGGCGACGTGCTCCCCAACCAGGATGGCGCGCCTATACGCATCGTGGTGCCGTGGAAATACGGCTTCAAATCTGCGAAGTCGATCGTCACCGTTCGGTTCCTCGACAAGATGCCGCCGACGACCTGGAACGAGCAAGGCCCCAATGAATACGGCTTCTACTCCAATGTCAATCCAAACGTGGACCATCCGCGCTGGAGCCAGAAGACAGAGCGCCGTATTGGTCAGGCCTTTTACGCGCAGCGCAAGACGACGTTAATGTTCAATGGCTATGGCGAGCAGGTTGCGTCGTTGTATAACGGAATGGACCTGAAGAAGAATTATTGAGCGCAGCAAAAAGGGTAGCAGCGTAACGATGTTGGCCTCGACGCCAGCGGTTAACGGTGGCACGATAACGTTCACTCCGCAACTAAATCGCCGCTCTGAGAAACGCGCACACGACCGGCAAGACTAACTATGAAAAGATCGACGCAAATCCTGCTCAAGACCCTCACATGGATAGCTTGTCTGTCGCCATTCCTGCTTCTCGTCTATCAGGCGATCACTAATAATCTCGGCCCCGATCCCACGGCGAAGATCACGCTTACGACGGGCTACAACGCCCTGTTGCTGCTGATCATTTCGCTGGCTATCACACCGCTGCGCACCCTTTTCCCGCGTCTCAGTTGGCTGATCAAGTTCCGCCGTCTGCTGGGGCTGTTTGCTTTCTTCTATGCGTCGCTGCACCTGGCTACCTATATCGCTCTCTACATGAACTTCGATCTCAGCGTTTTCAAGACCGACATTACCAAGCGCCGCTTTATCATCATGGGCTTTGCTGCGTGGACGCTGCTGCTTCCCCTCGCCGCCACATCCACGACTTGGGCGATTCGCAAGCTCGGCGGCAAGCGTTGGAATCGTCTGCACAAGCTCGTCTATCTCGCTGCGGTTTGCGGAATTATTCACTACTGGTGGCAAGTCAAGCCGGGCGTGCTGAGCCCTATGCGACTGACAATCGCGCTCGCCCTCCTGCTGCTGGCTCGCCCAGTGCTTACGTACATCAAGTCACGCAAAACGCGCGCTGTCGCGGTCCCTTGAATCTATGCCGTGCGAAGTTTAGTTCGCGAACTCTTCGGCGAGCTCACCGAAGTCGAGCATCGTCTGCGATACCGGGCTGAAGCTTCTGCGATGCAGCGGAGTCGGCCCCAGCCGATCAAGTGCGGCCATGTGCTCGCGCGAACAATACCCCTTGTGGCGCGCCAAGCCATATCCGGGAAAGACGGCATCGAACTCCACCAGCATCCTATCGCGATGAACCTTGGCCAGCACACTCGCTGCCGCGATCGAGAGGCTGGTCGCGTCCCCTTGAATTACCGCCTGCTGCGGGCAGTTCCAATCAATGGTGTCGCGTCCATCGATTAGCAGATAATCTGGGATGAGCGTCAACTGTTCAACAGCTATCCGCATTGCCAGCAGCGATGCCCGGCGAATGTTAATGCGATCGATGGTTTCAGCATCGACGACTGCCACCGCGAAGGCCAGCGCCGTTGCGCGAATCATCAAGTTGTATTCGTTCCGCTGGTTCTCAGTGAGCTGCTTCGAATCCGTCAGGCCAGGAAACCTGCGTCCCAAGGGCAAAATGACCGCCGCCGCGACCACCGGCCCGAACATCGGCCCGCGCCCTACCTCGTCGCAACCGGCGATGCATTGCGCACCAAGCTTTCGCGCAGCCTTCTCAAGCCGGTAACCGCAAACGAGAGACCCCATGGGTTCCAGTATAAGAAGCGGTGGCCCCGCTGCGCATTCTTAATCACTAAAGGAACCTGCGGAAAAACGGCCTTTAATTTTTTCCGGTTGATTAGGACTGCGGTCTACCTGCTGTGCGGCCTTGCAATTGCGCAAAAAACGACCCCGGCAAAAGCCGGGGTCGTTTGCATTGAAAAGGGAAGCCATTCTAAGCCTTCGTAATCACGCGATCCACTTCTTTAAGACGGGCAGCCTTGCCACGCAATCCGCGAATGTAGAACAACTTGGCGCGACGCACCTTGTAGCTGCGAATTTTCTCGATCTTGTCGATGACCTTGGAGTTGAACGGAAAAATACGCTCTACGCCCTGTCCAAAGCTCATCTTACGAACGGTAAAGGTGCCTTGCGGCCCACGGTTGATGGCGATCACCAGGCCTTCAAAAGCCTGCAAACGTTCTTTATCGCCTTCCTTGATCTTTACCTGGACGCGAATCTGATCGCCGGGCACAAACTCCGGGAGGTCGGTGCGCTTGAGCTTGTCTGCCAGGCGCTGCATTACGGGATGGATGGACATGATAACTTCCTGCTGTTTGGACTAAGAACCTTGATTTTAACAGAGAATCTGTGATCCTGCCTAATACCGCCGCGATCACTCATCTAGGGGTTCGCCGTATTTCATCGAGCAATCGGCGATCCTCGCCGCTCAGCGACGCATTTTCGAGCAAATCCGGGCGGTTTTCAAGCGTCTTGCGCAATTGCTGCTCTCGCCGCCAGCGCCGAATCTCCAAGTGGTCGCCGTTCATCAGCACCTCCGGTGCGCGCACGCCGTCAAACTCTGCGGGACGCGTGTAGTGCGGATAGTCGAGCAGCCCCCCGGCCCCGTGCTGCGACCGCGGCACCCCATCAACAGGAGACAAAATCTCAGCATCGGCCATGCCGAAGCTCTCAAACTCACCTGAAGCCTCATTGCCCAATACGCCCGGCACCAGCCGCATCACTGCGTCCACCACCACAGCCGCCGCTAACTCACCGCCACTCAACACGTAGTCGCCGATCGAGAGCTCCATATCGCAATAAAGCTGATTGATGCGCTCATCCACGCCCTCATAGCGTCCGCAGATCAGCACCACCCGCTCCACGGCCGCCAAATCCCGCGCGACTGCCTGCGTGAACTGCCGCCCTTGGGCCGAAAGCAAAATCACCCGCGTCTTTGGGGCAGGCTCATTGACCGGCCCCTGTGCGCTATCCCCTCCACTGGCACCCTGAGCGACCGTAACGGAGTGCAGGCAGTCGAGAGACCTGCGGTTCATCCTTTCTTGCTCAAGTGAAAGGGGGGGTGCCCCATTCTTTCCGCTTGTTTCTGCGCAAAGGGTGGGAGAGCGAGACTCCTCGATCTGCGCAGTGGCAGCCTTCTTTCCAATCCCCAGCGCCGCCAACGCTTCTGCTAACGGTCCGGGTTTCAGGACCATCCCTTCGCCGCCACCGAAAGGACGGTCGTCCACCGTCCGATGCCGATCATGGGTGAACGCACGCAGATCATGCACGCCCACCAAGACCAGCCCCTCGGCCTGCGCCCGTCGCACGATGCCGTGCTCAAAAAAGCCGGCAAAAAATCCAGGAAAAATCGTGATGATTTCAAAGCGCATAGGCGTAGCTCCATGATATGCGTTGCGCTCTCTCCCCTAGCAATTCTCCGGGCGACAGGCTGTTTCATTACTAGCATTTCTAGCGAACGAGTCGAAACCTGATGACTCTTACGCTCATCCCCATCTAAAGATTTTCCGTTCACCCACTCCAGCTGTGCTTTAATCATCGGCAACGACCATGGCTGACATTGAAACGCTGCTAAGCCGCTGGCAATCCGCCGGCGTCCTCGATGCGGGGGCGGCAAGCCGCATTCGCGTCTATGAGTCCGCACACGGGTACCCAAGCGAGCCGGAACACGCAAACTCAGAGCGGGCCGTGCGCGTCGCTGGAGTGGCCTGGCAGGGCCGCGTCGCCCTCATTCTCGGCGGCATCCTGCTCGCCAGCGGCGTCGCTCTCTTCGTCTCTGCGCATTGGGATCAGCTAGGTCCCGGCTGGCGCTACGCCGTAGTGATGGCCATGGTCGCCATCTTTCACATCGGCGGCGCCATGGTGCGCGACAAGTACCATGGTCTCTCAACTGCTCTCCACGCTGTCGGCACCCTCTCAACCGGCGCAGCCATTGCACTGGTCGGCCAGATTTTCAACATTCAGGAACACTGGCCCGCCGCGGTGCTGCTCTGGGCTGTCGCCGCGCTTGCCGGGTGGGCACTGCTCCGCGACGAGGCGCAGCAGACTCTTACCCTTCTTTTGATGCCGGCGTGGCTCGTCTCCGAGTGGGCCTTTGCCGCCCAGGGCCACATCGGAATTGACGTATATGTTGGCCGCTTTCTGATCGTATGGGCAGTGCTCTACCTTACCGCCTTCCTCGGGTCCCCGCGCAAAATCGTTCGCGGAATTCTGTTCGCCGCCGCAGCTATCGCAATCGTGGTAGGTATCAGCCTGCAGCTTCAAGGATGGCACTCCTGGTCGAGCACGCAATTCTTCTTGCCTTTGCATATGCGCGTCTGGGTCTGGGTTGAAATTGCCATGTTGCCTTTGGCCCTTTCACTCTTTCGGATGCGGAAAAGCTTCGTTCCCGTCTTGGTGGGCCTCGCCTTTGCCATCGCATTGCCATGGTGCAACCGCAGTTGGACGGAGTTCTACAACTACGGCGCTACGAATCACGGATCGTTTGTGCGTACCGAGCCCAACCTGCTTGCTCACGCTATGGTTGCTGCGTTCGCCGTCTTCTTCATCTGGTGGGGAGTGCGTGAATCAAGCCGCGCCCTGGTCAACCTTGCCATCGTGGGATTTGCCATTGCGGTGGGGTGGTTCTACTTCAGTAGCATCTACGACAAGATGGGTCGCTCCCTGGGCCTCATCGGACTAGGTGTCCTGTTCCTTGCCGGTGGGTGGGCTCTCGAGAAGACGCGACGCAGTCTGCTTGCGCACATGCAGCACCTCACTGCGACGCCGCTGGAGGCACAATGAAAATCGCCAAGACCTCACTCCTGCTCCTGGCGATTCAGCTTGTTATTGTCTCGTCGATCGCAGCGAAATATTTGTATCAGCGCTCCGCCTGTCCTCGCGTCTGGACGCGCACTGCGGCGTACGATCCCGACATGGTCTTGCGCGGGCGCTACCTGAGCCTGCAACTCGACGTGGATGGGTGCCAAAGTACGCTGCCTTCCGGCAAACAAGCCCATTTCCCGCGTGATGTTAACGGCATACCGGGCGGAAACCGCTTCTCAATCTGGGCGCCCGATACGATTCGTTTCCCTGCCAAAATTTCAGTGAATCACAATAAGTTGATCGCAATTCGCCTTCTCGAGACCGATGGCCAGCCAAGCGGACAAAGCGTAGCGGCGTGGCCCGGCGCGCCCTGCGACGCACTCCGCCTCGTCGACCCCGTAGACTTCTACATTCCCGAGCACGCCGAGAATCCCACCATCCTCAAAGCCGGCGAGGAACTCTGGATCGAAGTCACCGTACCGCCCAAAGGCCCACCCCGCCCCCTGCGACTGGCTTTGAAGCAAGCCGGCACTTGGAAGCCGCTCGCCTTCAATTAGTGTGACTGCGCATCAATGGGTTGGTGTTTCATCTATTTGCGCCCTGACCAGTAAATCCATTTACACTATGCGCAGGTCAGGTCTGACTCCTCTGACTCCAGGAGAAATCGTGAACCGCTTAGCTTCCCTGCTTCTGCTTGCCGCCGCGTCCATTGCAGCCTGCGCCTCTCCAATCGCTTCATCCGCAGACCCGCGACTTAAAAACAGCTACAAGTTCAACGAGGGTGGATGGACTTACATTCATCTCGAAGGCACGCCAGAACAAGTCGGATTCCAGCACGGATATCTGCTCGCGCACGAGATTGAAGACAACGTGAGTGTGTACACGCTGACCGCTCCGCACCAGGACAAGCGCCCATGGAGCTTCTTTCGCGACGCCGGTAAAAATGTGCTGTGGCCGCATCTCGATCCCGAGTATCAAGCGGAATTGAAAGGCATCGCAGAGGGTCTGCTGGCGCAGGGCTCCAAGCTCGATCTATGGGACATCGTCGCACTTAACGGCGACATTGAATTGAGCAACTATTATCTGCCCGCGCTGAATAAGAATGAGCACAAACCCAACCCGCCCCAGGCTGTTGCTCCCGGCAAGTGCAGCGCGTTCATCGCCACCGGCTCCGCGACCAAGGACGGAAAGATTGTTATTGCGCACAGCAACTGGTCTTCATACGCCGAGGGCGAACGCTGGACCGTCGTCTTTGACATCGTGCCGGAAAAAGGCCAGCACTTCCTGATGGATGGCTTGCCCGGCGTGATCACCAGTCAGGATGATTTCGGCGTCAACGCCAGCGGCCTGATGATCACCGAGACCACTTTGCCCATGGCCAAGGGATTTGACGAGACGGGAATTCCGGAATTTCAGCGCTCGCGCAAGGCCATGCAATACGCAACCTCGATCGATCAGTACGCGGCGATCATGCGCGAGGGCGACAATGGCGGATACGCCAACTCCTGGCTCGTCGGCGACCGTAAGACCGGCGAGATCGGCTACCTCGAATTGGGCCTGCATCACACTCCGCTGACTAAAAAGAAGGATGGCTACTTTGTCTCGTCCAACTTTGCGGCCGATCCAGAACTGGTGCGCGACGATACTCCTGGATTTAAAACCGACGACCCTGAAAGCTCGATGAATGCACGTCATATTCGCGCCGAGCAATTTGTCAAAGAGCACTACGGCAAACTCGATACCGCGCTGGCCGAGGCCTATCTCTCCGACCATTACGACAGCTATGAACACAAGATGAATGCAGGCAAGCGCAGCCTCTGTGGTCATGAAGACACGTCCCCGGTTGGTGAGAAAGTCTGGGGCGATCCGCCGTTCGATCCGGGCGGCGCAGTTACCGGCAAGGTGATGGATTCGGATATGGCGGCGAAGCTGAGCTTCACCGGTAGGGCAGGCCACCCGTGCGGCGAGGATTTTATCGCGGCGCCATTCCTCGAAGCACATCCCGAGTTCTCATGGCAAAAACCAATTCTGCACGACATGAAAGCCGGCCCATGGACGACCTTCACCGCGAATGAAAAACAGCCCGCGGCCGTCGCAGAGAACTAAAGCGGTGTGAGCTAACGACCTCAAGTCAGGGAGTTGCAGTAGGGTCCCATTTTTTGCGCCAATCAAGCGCAAGGGGGAGACCGCAATGATCGCAAGATTATTCTTCGGACTACGGACCTTTCTTAACTGTTCAACTCCGCCAGGCCCTCGGGCAGCGCCATCTCGACCCGCTTGCCATCAAGATCGATGCGGCGCAAATAGCTCTTGGCAAACGGAACCAGGATCTCCGCAGCATCCTGCCGACTCTCTGTCTCGCCGCCTCGCGTGCTTGCCGAAGCGGACCCGCGCACTACCAGCAGCGCGACCGCTCCAGCCGTCCTATCCACATCTTCAATCTCGCCCACCACGACCGGCTCTGCGCCCGCCACATCCATCAGCACACAGCCAATCAAGTCATCAATGTAGACCTCATCGTCAGGCAGCGTCGCACGTTCCGCCAAGGGAACAGCCACAATCAACCCGCTCAGCGTTTCCGCTTCCGAAATCGAATCGACCCCGGCGAAATGCAGGACGATGCCGCCCTTGTGCATCCAGTGACGCACCAGTTCGACGGCGCGCAGCACAGCTTGCGCCGACGCGACCGGCGCGATGCTAACAGACTTAACACCATCGCCCTGGCTGACGAGCCATAGGTTGCGCCGTTCGGAGAATTTTTCAGGAAAGTCAGTAAGAATGTCGGCGAAGACTTCGCCTTTGCGTCCCTGCGGCCGGCGGATACGTGCCAGCCACACCCATTGCTCCGCCATGGCTGTCTCCGAACGGTTCGTGGCCCGCAGCATTTCTTGAGCAAGTTCGGCAAGGTTCCAGGGCAACCGGCCCACGGTCACTCAGTTCCGCCTGCTAAAGTCGGCTCTTAAGCTGGGCTAGGGGTTTGCGGCGCCGCATTCTGATCGCTGGAGGACGGTGAAGCTTTGTCATCCTCTTCTAGAATGTCGAGCGTGTACCGATGATGCAGCTTCATGCTGACGGCGCCCAGGATGGTGCGAACCGAACGAGCCGTGCGCCCCTGCTTGCCAATTACCTTGCCAACGTCGCCGGGTGCAACTCGCAACTTCAAGATCGTATTTTCGTCGCGGTCCACGGACTGTACGTCCACCGCTGCCGGCTCGTCTACAAGAGCCCGTGCAATCTCGCGGATCAGTTCGTCCACTGCTACCATATTGAGTTGGGTCATCCACTTGCCTCTGACCTTAACATCCAAATAAAAGCCACTTGGATCGGTGCGCGAATAGTAACAGCACACACCCGTCGTCGTCAGTAATAGCAAGCGGGATCATCAGCAGTGGGCGATGGCTGGGCAAAGCTCAGGAGTGGAAATATACCAGCGAGCTAGGCTGCCACCGGCTCCGCAACTGTCGCCGGATTCTTAGCCACCAGCTTGGCAACAATCTTGGTGAATTGTGCACCCTTGCTCCGCCAATAGGCGATGCGCTCATGCTTCAGGTCAACTGAAGCCGGGCTGGTGCGGGGATTGTAGGTGCCGACCACTTCGATCGCACGACCATTGCGGGCGCGGTCCTTCTCGATGACCACGATACGATAATAAGGCTGCTTGGGGGCGCCGACACGCGCCAAACGAATCATCACCACGGCGATACTGTTCCTTTCAGATTCCAATGCTCTGTTGCTGTCTTTTGGAGATTTCGGTTCACGCAGATTACGTATCACCAAACTGGAGCCAGACAAGCAAGCCGGCCGCTCAAGGCACAACACCTAAGTATCGCCGAAATTCAGCTTCGGAGCAAGTTTCGCTTTTGTCCAGCGCGAGATGAGCCTAAATGCGTCTGAGCGGGCAAGCTGAGGATTGATGATCAGCGTGCTTTGAGCCGAGACGTTGAGTTTGGTTGAGATCCAGGCATTTCTTGCGGCTTCGGAGGGTGTGCGGTTTGCCGGTTGCGGCCGCATGGGGATTGACGGTCGGGTGGAGCGGCTGTTGTGTCGTCGCGAAGACCCGCGTCAGAAGCGGCCCGCTAAAAGCTTGTTGAGGGAGTTCAGACTCTCAGGCGCAGCCTTCAATTGGAAGAGACTGCGCTGTGTCTCGATGAGCCGCGACAGGAATGCATTCGAAGTGCTCGTCTCGGTTCGCATTTGGGAAATTGATTTGCGATTTTCAAACAAAAATTTGGAGCCTAGAGCTAATTTGAAAGCTTGTTTCACCATCAATGGTGCAAGGTGTAAACAGCGAACTAAAGTTATGTGAAAGACACATTGCAAGCAGCGTCAACTGTGCTACTATCGGGTCCGTTCAAGAAAGTTTCCTAGCGTCCCACGGAGTGAGTTTCAACTCGTGCCTCGTACTGTTCCATCTGAGGCAGATCAATGGAGATCAGGCAGTTCAAAGGCAATTGTGCGGTGAGGGTAAGCCTCAGCGGACGAGAGAGCTTTTGCCTGAACCGGGTTGAAAAAACACTTCAGCAGTAAACAGGTGACGCGGGTAAGGATTCGCTCGATGGCATTCGCAATTTCGCCAGTTTCGGCTCTCAACCCCTGGCTCCAGATCCTCTCAGCGTTAGAAAAAAAGGTGATTCGTCAGTCGTTCGAGACATGGCTCAAACCGACTCGTTATAGTCACGCCGCAGGCCGCATCCTTTATGTGCGCGTGCCCTCTCCAGAATTTCAGCATATTGGTGACAAGTACGGCGACCTAATCCAGGAAGCGATCGATCTAGGGTCTCTGGAATTCGACGACGTGTGTTTTGTGACTGCGGAAGACGATCCTTCAATTCCGCCGCAACGCAAAGATGGCGGCTTCGGACCAGTGCCCGCGCATGCGCCGAGCGCGCCGGCACCGCGTTCGCCTGAGCAGGCGCGGTTTGACTGGTCGACCGCTGCGCAACTCAACGTGCGGTATACGTTCGACGCGTTCGTCATTGGCAACGGCAATCAGTTTGCACGCGCGGCTTCGCTGGCCGTGGCCGAACGGCCGTCTCGCGCTTACAACCCACTCTTCCTCTACGGCGGTGTCGGGATGGGCAAGACCCACCTCATGCATGCCATTGGACACGAGGTAAAACGCCGCCAGCCTTCGGCGAGCATCTGTTACGTTTCGGCAGAAAAATTTACCAACGAGATGATTACCTCGCTGCGTAACGATCGCATGACAAGTTTCCGAGATCGCTTCCGCACCGTGGACGTGCTGCTCATCGACGACATCCAATTCATCGCGCAGAAGGAACGTACGCAGGAGGAATTCTTCCATACCTTCAACGCGCTGCACGAAAGCATGAAGCAGATCGTCATCGCGTCTGACCGTCCGCCGAAAGAATTGGCCGAGATTGAAGATCGTTTGCGTTCCCGTTTTGAGTGGGGATTGATCGCGGACATTCAGCCGCCCGATCTTGAAACCAAGGTCGCCATTCTGCAGAAGAAGGCAGAGAACGAGCAAGTGCAATTGCCCATCGATGTGGCGCTATTCATCGCGTCGAACGTGCGGACCAACGTGCGCGAACTGGAGGGCGCCATGACGCGCCTCATTGCCTGGTGCAATCTCAACCGCATGGAAATCACCCTGGCCACAACCCAGCAGTGCCTCAAGCAATACATCGACATGCAGGTGCGCAAAATCACCATCGAGTCGATTCAGCGTGCCGTGGCCGAGCAATTTGGCATGAAGGTCAGCGACCTGAAGCAGAAGAACAATTCACGCGCCGTCGTGGTGCCGCGCCAGATCGCCATGTATCTTGCCAAACAGATGACAGAGGCCAGTTTGCCCGAAATCGGACGCCAGTTCGGCAACAAGCATCACACTACGGTCATGCACTCCATCGGCAAGATCGACGAACTGCGTCGCACCGACAAGGATCTGCACCGCACCCTCAACAAGCTGCAGGAACTGCTCAACGGCTAGCGGAGGCAGTGCGGCCTTAACGGCGGCCCTTTTAGTGGAGACTTGGCTTTAGAGAATCTTCAACTTGATGGAATCTCAATGGCCAGCGGGAACTGCGTGACGCTGAGCACATTTTTATCGGGATCGTGGAACCAGGCGATGCGCGCCCCGCTCGGGGCTGTCCAGATGCCATGGGGATCGCCGTCATTCATTCCTTCGTAGTGAATGAACTCAACACCGGCTGCAGCCAGGTCCGCAACCGTTTGATCGATGTTAGCGACCATCCACCCCAGCACCGTAAACGGCGCCGGGGTGTGTTCGTGAACGGTAGTCACGCGCAGCATGGTGCCGTGGGCATCGAACACCAGAGCAAAAGGCTGCTCGTCTGCGATCAGTCGCAGCCCTAGCAGACCTTCATAAAAAGTCTGCGCTCTGGCCGGGTCGGTAGTCGCGGCAAATGCCACGAGCGTGCTACCCGACAGTATTGCGCCCGTTTTGTGCGTCAACGCACTCCATTCAGCCTATGGATGAAGGACCAGCCCCTCGGCCAGCTTGAAATGAACGATCGATTCTGCCTTGATTTCGACATCCTTATTCCCGGTCAACCCGGCTGCCGCAGTTCCTGCGCCGCCGCCGACCAAGCCGCCGACCAACAGACCCGTTCCGCCCGAAGCGAGGCCGCCAATCAACATGCCAAGGCCCGCTCCACCGCCAATCATAGCGGCTGAGCGCCTGCCCTTGCCTTTTTTGTTTTGCGCGAGGTCGCGCGTGGCCAAGGGATATTCGTTCCCATGCAATGTGAGCGAGGTCAACCGCAACTCAAGTGTAGAACTGCCTTTGAAATGGCCCCGCTTATGCGAAGCGTCAACAACCCCACCCACTGGAGAACCTTTAGGCACCAGAATGTTTTGATCGGCATCGAACACCGGATCTACTACTTCGCCGGTAAAGGTGTCGCCGGCGCGATTGGTTTTGACGCTTATGGTCTGATCGATGCGAACGGCCAAATTTGTGCCTGCGGGAATGGTCACGCTGACGCGCGCTGGCGGGCGCACGGCAGACACAGCCGGATCGGCGGCAGCAACAGGCCGGGCGCCGGCGACCGGTGGGGTCGTGGTCGTCGTAAGCGCCTGGCTGGTTTGTCCCTGTGCCGGCGGTTGCACCACGGTAGTCGTTGTGGTGCCATCCTTGTCAACGGATACGACCTGCTGTGGCTGTCCCGTTTTGGCCGCCTCGGTCTTGGCCAGATCGATGGCCTTCTGCTGTTTGGACCCGCAACCTGCAATCAACATGACCGCTACAGCCAGCATCAGCAACGGTGTCCGCGCTGTGTGAACGTTAAATTCTAAATACTTCATGATCGACCTTTCCCAGTTCACTCATTTAAGCGCACCGGCAAGAGACGGCACACTCGTGTCGCGGGGGCAACATCTCTCTTGGATAGCTATCTCTAGTAACGCTCATGCGGACGGGTTTGGCAACGGTACTGCCGTAAGAGGTTGGAGCCGACGGGCTTGCGTCATCGAGCCGATCGGTGCATCAACTCAACAAATATCTACTGAAAGCGACGCAAGGCGAGGTCCGTCTGACCGCTACAAGAGTCAGCAGCAGAACGATTGCAGTCGTCATTTGGAGTGTTGTGACATACCCTGCCACAGCCAGCGGCGTTTACCTGCGGCCAAAACTGCGGGGCTTTATGGGAGGAGCGAACGGGAGATCGGTCTTGCCTTCGGGATAGACCACGAGGAAGCGATCTTGCCCTTCGCCGGAGCTAGCGGTTTCAACCCCCGGCAAGCCTTTAAATGCCAGATGCAGCAGACGGCGCTCGCGGCTGTTGGTCGGCGGAAAGGCGTACGGAACACCCGACTTTCTCACTTTTTCGGCGGCCGTCTCAGCAGCCATTTTCATTTCCTGCGCCTGCAGAGCCTTGAAATTGCCGGCGTCGAAGCTCACCAATTCGTGTTCGCGCTGATCGAGACGCAGCATCTGCGCAGCGATCGTCTCAAGCGCGCGCAACAGTTCGCCATTGTGCTGGGTCACCAACGGCACATCGGGGCCGGCTAGCTCGACATTTATTGTGCGGGCCTCGAGTCCTTGAGGATCGGGTGCGGCGTCGCCGGCAGTGATGCGGTACTTGAAACGCATGCCGCCCAGCTTGTTGAGGGAGGCGAGGAATCCGGCAATTTTTTGAGCGGCCTGCTGCAAGTCGGCGATTGGCATAACGACTAAGTATCGCAGAGTCAGACGAGGCGGAGCCTGCTTGAAAATAATTTCGCTGCTTTCATCGCCGCTCAGGCCTCGCGGACACCCGGAGTCAGATACTCGGGTCCGACAGGATCAGTCACTGACTCTGACACGATTCGATCTATTTGCGCCATTGCTGAGGAATCAAGACTCCAGTTTGACAGTCCCGAGACCGCATCGAGTTGATCGGGGCGCCGGGCACCCCAAAGCGCGACCGACACTCCGGGCCGATCGAGTACCCAGCGCGCAGCAAGTTCGACGACGCTTTTTTGGTACCGCTCTTTGGCGAACCTCGTCAGCCGCTCAACGGCAGTCAAATATTGGCTGAAACGCGGCTCCTGGAATTTCGGATCCACGTGGCGAATGTCTTTTTCGTTGAACGTCATGCCGCGCTGCAGCCGTCCAGCGAGCAAACTGCGGCACAGGGAACTGTAGGTCAGCACGGCCACGCCCTTCGCCGCACACCAGGGCAGCACGGCGTTGTCGATCTCGCGTTCAAACAAGTTGTAGGGCGGCTGATTCGACGACAACGGGGCGACGCTGCGGAACTCTTCCATCTGCGCCACGCTGAAGTTGCTTACCCCCAACGCGCGTACCTTGCCTTGGCGCTGAAACTCCAGAAGAACACGCGCCACCTCTGCGATTGGGGTGCGCGTATCCGGCCAATGCACCTGGTACAAATCGATGTAATCCGTATTGAGGCGGCGCAGACTGTCCTCAAGCTCCCGCCGCAACCGCGGCGCAGTGGAGTTGGCAAAGACACCGTGCTCGTTCCACTCCAATCCCGCTTTGGTCGCGATGAAAAACGCCTCGCGGCGGCCGTGGGAGCGCATCGCTTTACCAACAATCTCTTCGGCGTGGCCGCGCCCATAGATGGGAGCGGTATCGATAAGGTTGATGCCGCGATCGACCGCGCTGAGACAGGTGGCAACGGCAATGTCGTCCGGTACCTGACCCCATTCTGACCCGCCGATGGCCCAGGTTCCGAGGCCGATGCGGGAAACTTCAACATTTGCAATCGTCGTCATCTTCATGCAGAAACATATTATGCGAAGCGTCCTGCCGCTGGCGCGCGTGTTCGGTTGAAGCCCTGGGAATGCGATTGGACGCAAGGCTCAGGTGAAATTAAGGTTGAGGTCGTATGCTGCTAGATGTGACGACGCGCCAGATCATCCAGCCATGCCGTGAAAAACGCTGTCCTCAAGTGCGGCTGGGCACGATTTTATGCGCGTTCATCGTTGCGGCTGCTATCTCGGCAAACGGCCAGGGCGCCACCCAGGCTGCGGCTCAAGTTGAAGACGTCAAACCTGTCTCGATCACGCTCGAAGAGGCGATCCACCGCGCTGAGGCTAACGAGCCGGCCTACGCAACTGCATTGGCCGATAGCAAAGTCGCGCGACTCGACCGCTCCATCGCACGAGCCGGCCTGCTGCCGAGTACAACATTTCATAACCAAGCCCTCTATACACAACCAAATGGTCTGCAAAATCAAGCGGGGCAAGGCAACGGTTCACAGCCGTCACCGCGCTTTATCGCCAACAATGCGGTGCGCGAATACGCCAGCCAGGGTGTAGTAAACGAGACTCTCGGTCTTGGCCAATTATCTGAGTTGCGACGTGCCGATGCAGCCTCAGCATTGGCCGCGGCGGAGTTGGAGATAGCGCGCCGCGGCCTCGTCGCCACGGTAACCGGCCTTTATTTTGGGCTGACCGCAACCGCCAACAAACTCGCTATCGCGGAACGCGCTTTCGCCGAAGCACAGGAGTTCACAAAGCTGACCGGCCAGCGCGAACAGGCCCGCGAAGCTGCCCACGCCGACGCGGTGAAAGCGCAACTGGCGCAGCAGCAGCGAGAACGCGAATTGTCTGACGCCAGACTGGCTGCCAACAAAGCGCGACTTGAGTTGGCTGTACTGCTCTTCCCCGATCCGCGCACGGCCTACACAGTCGTTGCGGACGGCAAGCCGGCAATGCTTGCCTCCCGCACGGAGGTGCAGCAGGCCGTGGCAGGCAACAATGCCGAGTTGAAGAGTGCACTCGCCACGTTGGGTGTGAGCAACGCCGCAGTGCTGAGCGCGCGCGGCGCTTATCTGCCGGCTTTAGGTTTGAATTTCACCTACGGCATCGATGCGCCGCAGTTTGCGGTAAACGGACCTGATCATGTCCGCAACCTTGGCTACTCTGCGGCTGTGACGCTCGACATTCCGGTATGGGACTGGCTGGCGACCGAACACAAAGTGAAGCAAAGCCAAATACGTCGCGACGCTGCCAAGGTGGCGTTGACCGCTACGCAGAGGCGCGTGATTGCACGGCTCGACGAGGCTTACGACGAGGCTGCAGGGGCGCGCGATCAGCTGGCTTCTCTCGATGCCAGCGTGACAACGGCCGCTGAGAGCCTGCGGCTAACCAAGCTGCGTTACACCGGCGGCGAGGCCACGGTGCTTGAAGTGGTGGACGCACAAACTCAGTTCATCGTCGTCCAGAATGCACGCGAAGACGGCCGCGTGCGCTACCAGGCCGCGTTGTCAGACCTGCAAACTCTCACGGGAACAAAGTGAATCGATGAAGATGAAAGAAATGATCGCGACCGTAAGCATCGCCGCCTTTGCAGCCTTGGCGCCGCGCGCGTTGCGTAGCGCACGGTGGATGCTGGCAAGTGCCATCGTGCTGCCGTTGATTTTGCTGCCGGGTTGCAAGAAGGAAGAGACACCAACCCCCGAAGTTACCGTGCAGGCCGAGCATCCCGAACGGGGAACGATGGCCGAACACATCACCGCCGACGCCATTCTGGCGCCACTCGCGCAGGCTGCCATCGCGCCGAAAATCAGCGCACCAGTCAAAAAATTCTACGTGCAACGCGGTGCAAGAGTGAACGAAGGCGAATTGCTCGCGACCCTCGAAAACAGCGATCTCGCCGCCGCCGTGCAAGACAACAAGGGGACCTATGAAGCGGCCCAGGCCGCTTACGCAACTGCCACTAAAGCGCAAGTTCCTGAGGATACGCAAAAGGCGGAACTCGATGTCGAGCAAGCTAAAGCCAATCTCAGTCTCAACACCAGCATCGTAAACAATCGCAAGCAACTTTTTGCCGAGGGCGCGATTCCCGGCCGCGATCTCGACACCGCGCAGGCCGCATTGGTTCAAGCGCAGGCGGCTTACGAAACCGCAGCAAGACATCTTGAGTCGGTGAAGAGCGTGAGCCGCGAAGCCGCGCTCAAATCTGCACAGGGGCAGTTGAAGTCCGCTGAAGGCAAGTACAAAGGCGCCGCCGCGCAGGTCGCTTTCTCTGAGATCCGAAGCCCCATTAAAGGCGTGGTAACGGATCGCCCGCTTTTTGCCGGCGAGACGGTCGCCGCAGGCGCAGCGCTGATTACGGTGATGGACACGTCTACGCTGCTAGCCAAATCGCATGTCGCCCAAAGTGTCGCCCAGAGAATGAAGGTAGGCGACGAGGCATCGATTCAAGTCCCGGGCATTGCCGACCCGGTGCCCGCAAAAATCTCTTTAATTAGCCCCGCGCTTGATCCCGGCAGCACCACGGTTGAGGTCTGGCTCAAGATCGACAACAAGGCGGGCACGCTCAAAGTCGGCACGCCGGTCAAGGTATCCATCACCGGCCGGTCGGTTAGTGACGCATTGAAAATTCCCGCTTCCGCAGTCCTCACTGGGCAGGACGGCAGCAAATCCGTCATGGTGATGGGCAGCGATAACACTGCGCACCGTAAGCCCGTCACCCTGGGCATTCAGGATGGCGACGATGTGCAGGTCACCAACGGTCTTGCCCCCACAGACACAGTGATCACCACCGGCGCGTACGGGCTGGATGAAGGCGCGAAGGTCAAGGTTGGACCCGCGGAGGGGGATGACGCAAAACCCGCGGCTGGCAAGGGTGGGGAGGACAAGTGATGTCCATCGCATCTCCTGCGCCGACGGTGACGGAAAAACCTTTCTGGCTAGCCCGCGCCACGCGACCAATTTTTTTCTTTGCTGGAATTCTTACGTTGGCCGGCGCATATCTTGCGTTGCAAGTGCCCATCTCGGTCTTCCCTGAAACCAGTTTTCCGCGCGTCGTAATTGGCGTCGACAACGGGGTCATGCCCGTCGAGCAGATGGAAGTTACCATCACACGCCCCATCGAAGACGCGGTGAATTCAGTGCCTGGGCTGCAGACCGTGCGATCTACCACCAGTCGCGGCTCGGCTGAAGTCAGCCTCCTCTTTGACTGGAATCAGGACATGTATCGTTCGCTGCAGTTGGTCGATGCGGCGCTCAGCAAGGTGGAGCAGACGCTACCGCCTACGGCGCGCGTCACTACCAATCGCCTAACCTTCGCGACGTTTCCAATACTCGGCTATAGCCTTACTTCCGACACCGTACCGCTGACCCGTCTATGGGAAATAGCCACCTACGAACTGAAGCCGCCGCTCAATCGCGTTACGGGTGTGAGCACCGTGATTGTGCAGGGCGGCAAGGTACCGGAATTTCACGTCACGCCCAACGTGGCCCTGCTCGCCGCAACCGGCGTCACCATTCCCGACCTCGTAAACGCTATTCAGGCTTCTAACATTGTTGAGTCGCCCGGCCTCTACGAAGCCAACCATCAACTCGTCCTCGGTCTTGTAGGTGCGCAGGTGCACGACGCCGGCCAGTTGCGTCAATTGATCGTGAAAACCACGCTTGGCGGAGCCCCGGTGCGCGTTGCGGATGTGGCGACGGTCGAGCAGGCCACCCTGCCCGTTTACACAAATGTGACCGCAAACGGCAAGCAGGCCGTGCTGTTGAACATCGCGCGCCAGCCCTCGAGTAACACCGTTGCCGTCGCCGATGCAGTTGCGGCAGAGGTTGCGCAGTTGCGACAAAAGTTGCCGCAAGGCGTCGCGCTCCAGCCCTTCTACGATCAATCACAGCTGGTGCGCGACAGCATCTCGAGTGTGCGCGACGCCATTCTGATCGGTCTTATACTGGCTTGCATAATTCTGTTTATCTTTTTGCGCGACTGGACGTCTTCCCTCATCGCAGGCCTCGTCATTCCGGTCACCATTGCCGTGACGGTACTGGTGCTCTGGGCCATCGGGCAGAGCTTCAATTTGATGACCCTCGGCGGTCTGGCCGCAGCCATCGGCCTGGTGATCGACGACGCCATCGTGGTGGTTGAAAACATCGTGATGCACCGCGATGCCGGCGAACCTCGCGCCAGCGCAGTGCGCAAAGCGCTTGGCGAAATTACCGCGCCCCTGATCGGCTCGACCGTCACTCCAGTCGTTGTGTTCCTGCCGCTTGTGTCAGTCAGTGGAGTGACCGGCAGCTTCTTTCGCGCCCTGGCTATCACCATGGCTGCGTCCTTGATCACGTCGCTGGTCCTAGCACTAACCTGGACTCCCGGTCTGAGCATGGTGCTGCTGCGCGAACGGCGCGCCGACAAGGCGGCTGAGGGCCACAACACTGGACCGCTTCTAGGCCGCGTTCTCAAGGTCCATCGCCGGGTGCTCGATTGGTCGCTGGCCAAGCCGTTGTGGCTTGGAATAGTTTGCCTGGCGCTGGTAGCCGCGACCTATTTCGGATACCGGGCGCTTGGCTCAGACCTGTTGCCGGAGATGGACGAGGGCGGGTTCATTCTCGACTACATCATGCCCGCGGGCAGTTCGCTCACCGAGACCAATCGCGTACTCAATCATGTTGAACGAATCCTGCACGCAGCGCCGGAAGTGGATACAACGTCTCGTCGTACCGGCATGCAGATGGGCCTCGCCGCGGTTACTGAAGCAAACACCGGCGACTTCACCGTAAGGCTCAAAGCCAAGCGCAGCCGCGCCATCGACAATGTCATAGAAGATGTACGGTCGCAGATCAAGGCGACTGAACCGGGCCTCGACGTCGAGTTCATACAAGTGCTACAAGACATGATCGGCGATCTATCCAATTCTCCCGAGCCGATCCAGATCAAGATTTTTGTGGACGACCCCGCCATGCTCGAGCAGCTTGGCCCACGCGTCGCGGACGCGATTCAAAAGATTAAGGGCGTTGTCGATGTGCAAAACGGAATCGAGAATACTATCAGCGGCCCAGCTACAAGCTTTCAGGTCGATCCTGTGGTTGCCGGCCGATTTGGCTTCACTCCTACCGAAGTTGCGCAGGACGCGACCTCGATTCTCGATGGTCTGCCCATCAGCGACCCGCTCATCGCCAACAGCCGTCCGTATACCATTCGTGTGCGCCTCGGCGATGAACATCGTGCTTCGCTCGAGAGCATTCAGAACACTGTATTCAACAGCGCGTCAGGCCACACCGCAAACCTTGGCTCGCTCGCCACAATCACTCAACTGCCGCCGCAAAATGAAATTCGCCGTGAAAATTTGCAGCGTCTGGTCGTAGTCTCAGGCCGCCTCGAAGGCTCCGATCTCGGTACTGCGATGGCAAAGGTTCGAAGTACGGTTGCCGGTCTCCATCTGCCTGCATCTGCACGCGTCGTATACGGCGGCACGTATGAGGAACAGCAAAAATCGTTCCGTGACTTGTTGCGCGTTCTCGCCCTGGCTCTGGCATTGGTTTTTGGCGTACTGTTGATCGAATTTCGCAATTTCCCCGCGCCGATCGCCATCCTGACCTCGTCGGTACTCTCGATCTCCGGAGTCATACTGGCCCTGCTGGTTACGCACACTTCCTTCAATGTTGCTTCGTTCATGGGCTTGATCATGGTCATAGGGATCGTGGCAAAAAACGGAATTCTGTTGCTGGATGCCGACGAGAAATTTCGCTTGGAGGGCGCGACCGCAGCCGATGCCATGATGCAGGCGGCGCAACGCCGTCTTCGCCCCATCGTGATGACCGCGATAGCCGCGGTATGCGGCATGTTGCCCCTGGCCTTCGCACTCGGCGCAGGCTCGCAAATGTTGCAGCCTCTGGCCATCGCCGTCATCGGCGGACTCGCCATCTCAATGGTGCTTAGCCTCGTGGTCACGCCGGTAGTCTACTTCCTGCTTACGCGCAACCGCGAGGCCTCGGCGCATTGAGTGGCAAAATAGATTATGCCGTCTACCGAGCCCATTAAGCTCACATCCGCCGAAGCCCGTGTCCTGGGAGCGCTGGTCGAAAAAGAAGTGACCACGCCGGACTACTATCCCCTCACACTGAACGCGCTCATCAACGCCTGCGACCAGCGCTCTAACCGCGAGCCGGTGACTGATCTGGATGAGGATGATGTGCGTCAGGCCCTGCATGGGCTTGAAGACAAGCGCGTGGCCGGCAGAGCTCGCAGCGCCGATGGCCGCGTTACTAAATATGAGCACTGGCTTGGTGAAGTCTTCAACTTCAGTCGCGCCGAAACTGCGTTGATTTGCGTGCTGCTGCTGCGCGGACCACAGACTCCAGGCGAACTGCGCGGCCGCACTGAACGCATGCATCGCTTTGAGGAAATAGGCGACGTGCTTGCGGCGCTGCAAAAATTGATTGAGCGCGACCCATCGTTGGTCGCAATGCTGGCGCGCCAGCCTGGGACCAAGGAGGCGCGCTACGCACATCTGCTTTCGGGAAGAGTCGCATCGCTGCCTGTCGACGAAGATGAAGCCGTCTCCACGCGCCGAGAAGCAAGCAGCGACGCGGGACATGAAGACCGCATTGCGCAACTCGAATCTACTGTCGCCGAATTGCAACGCGAAATGACCAAGCTCAGCCAAAAGATCGATGGCCTTCTCGGCTGATCACGCGCGCAAAATCAAATCAATTCGTACCCCGCGAACCAATAGCCAATTTCAAAGGCCGCGGTGTCCTCGGCATCTGACCCGTGAATTGCGTTCTCCTGAATCGACCCGGCAAATTTCTTGCGGATAGTGCCCTCTTCAGCGTTGGCGGGATTGGTCGCGCCCATCAGCTTGCGTAGGTCGGCAATGGCATTTTCCTTCTCCAGCACCATCAAAAAGAGCGGACCGGTCGACATGAACGTGCACAGGTCTTTGAAAAAAGGCCGCTCTGCGTGCACGTGGTAAAAGCCCTTGGCTTGGTCGTTCGAAATTGCCTGCTTTTTGATGGCCGCCAACTTGAAGCCGGCTTTTTCGATCTCCGCCAGGATGGCCCCGGTGTAGCCCTTGCGAACTGCGTCGGGCTTGATGATGCTGAAAGTGCGCTGCGCCATTGAAATCTGCTCCTCTTGTGGGTTTCAGCCCGCCTTCAATTGTACCGGTCACATAGCGCAAGCCACCCGCGCACGAATCTGATAAAGTGGCGGGATGTTTGAGTTTGCCGCTGCACCGCAACGTTCCTGTCTTGCGCTTTTTGCAGTTCTCTTCGCCGCTCCGGCGTTCAGCCAGACCGCTGCCCCTGTGGCCCTATCCAGCACACCAGAACTGCGGGTCTTCGATCCAACGCTCGTCGACAAGTCAATTGACCCATGCGAAAACTTTTATCAATATAGTTGCAACACTTGGTTTAAGCGCAATCCGCTGCCACCAGATCAGACGTCCTATGGCCGATTTACCGAGTTATTTGAACTGAACCGCCTGCACCTGAAACAGATCCTAGAAGACGCGGCGAAGCCAGAAGCGGCAGGATCGGCCGATCACCACCGCACTGCCAATGAACAAAAAATCGGCGACGAATATGCGAGTTGCATGGACACGGCGACCGTGAACAAGGCAGGCGTGACGCCTCTGCAACCACTGCTCGACCGCATCGCTCAAATCAAGTCAACCGCGGAACTGCCCGCTCTGCTGGCTTACTTACACACCGTCGGCGTCAACGCGTTTTTCGACTTCAGCGCTACCCCGGATTTTGCGAATGCGAGCGAAGTCATTTCGTTCTATAACGCGGGCGGCCTTGGTCTGCCCGAACGTGATTACTACACCCGCACCGATGCGAAATCAGCTGAACAGCGCAAGCAATATGTCGATCATGTGCACAAGATGTTTGTGCTGGCCGGCGAGCCTGAAGCGCAGGCAGCCAAAGATGCCGATGACGTGATGGCCATTGAAACGCGCCTCGCCAAGGCCTCTCTCACGATAACCGAGCAGCGCGATCCGCAAAATCTCAACCATCCCACCGACGTGGTGAGCTTTTCAAAAGAGGTTCCGCATTTTTCTGTGCCGGAGTATGTGGCAGCCACGCATGCGCCCGCCGCGGGCAAGGCCAATGACTCCGAACCAAAGTTTTTTGCGGAGTTCAATACTCTTCTTGCGGATACGCCGATCGATCCGGTGAAGACCTACCTGCGCTGGCATGTGTTGCATGCTTATGCCGGAACCAGCATGCCTGAAAGTTTCGAGACAGAATCGTGGAACTTCTATGCGCACATCCTGAATGGCGCCGAAAAGCAGCAGGAGCGCTGGAAGCGCTGCACTACCCGCGTCGATCGAGAAATGGGTGAAGCTCTCGGGCAGGTCTACGTGTCCAAGTATTTCCCTCCGGCCGAAAAGCAGCACGCCCTGGAGATGACACTTGCCATTGAACAAGCCATGAGTAAAGACATCGACGGCCTCGATTGGATGAGCGCCGAAACCAAGCTCAAGGCCAAGGAAAAACTGCACACGGTGATGAATAAAATCGGCTATCCCGACAAGTGGCGCGACTATTCAACGTTGAAAATTGTACGCGGCGACGCGCTTGGCAACGCGGAGCGGGTGCATCAATTTAACTTTGCGCGCGAACTTGCCAAAATCGGCAAGCCCGTCGACAAGGGCGAATGGTACATGTCGCCGCCGACCGTAAATGCCTACTATAATCCGCAGGAGAACAACGTCAATTTCCCCGCTGGCTATTTCCAGCCGCCTTTCTTCAGTGACAAGGAAGACGACGCTGCCAACTATGGCGACATGGGCTCGACGGTTGGACACGAACTCACGCACGGGTTCGACGACGAGGGCCGTCAGTATGACCAAGACGGCAATCTCAAAGACTGGTGGACCAAGGACGATCAGGAGAAGTTCACTGACCGCGCCCAATGCATGGTCAAGCAATATGACGCCATCGAAGCGGTCCCGGGCGTGCATCTGAACGGCAAGCTTACATTGGGCGAAAATCTTGCCGACCTTGGCGGGTTGTGGCTGGCATGGATCGCGTGGCAGGACAAGGCTCAAGCCGCACACATTGACATGGCTGCCGAGACCGATGGCTACACCCCTGAGCAACGCTTCTGGATCGCATATGCGCAACAGTGGTGCACTCAGACACGGCCCGAGCAACTACGCAGCCAGGCGCAAGGCGATCCACACGCCCCCGATGAATACCGTACCAACTCCGTGCTGCAGGATTTGCCTGAATTCGCGAAGAGTTTTAGCTGCAAGACGACGGCAAAGATGGTGAGCCCGACGCCGTGCAGGGTGTGGTGATCAATTCGGGTGGCAAATGAGGAAGCCCACCACGCAGTGGGCTTCCTCCGTTTGTACGTTTCTCAAAAGAGCTATGCTTTCCCGATCACTCTGGCCAGCGCAGCCCCGATCTCAGCCGGCGAAACCACGACGTGAATTCCCGCCTCCGTCATCGCTTTCATCTTGTCCGATGCCGTTCCCTGACCACCGGAAATGATTGCCCCCGCGTGCCCCATGCGTCGTCCGGGTGGCGCTGTCTGACCTGCTATAAATCCAACCACAGGCTTTTTGACATGCTGCTTCACAAACTCGGCCGCAGCTTCCTCAGCCGATCCGCCAATCTCGCCGATCATGATGATCGCTTCTGTTTCAGGATCGTCATTGAGCAGCCGCAGAGCATCGATATGCGTGGTGCCGATGATGGGATCGCCGCCTATTCCGATGGCTGTCGACTGCCCGATTCCACGCTGCGTCAACTGGTGCACAGCCTCATAGGTCAGGGTACCCGAGCGCGACACAATCCCTACCGAGCCTTCTTTGTGAATGCGACCCGGCATAATGCCGATTTTGGCTTTACCCGGCGAAATAACACCCGGGCAGTTGGGCCCGATCAGTCGCGACTTTGATGTCTTTAGCTTGGCCCAAACCTTCACCATGTCTAAGGTCGGAATGCCCTCGGTAATACAGACAATCAACGGAATGCCCGCGTCCTCAGCCTCGAGAATCGCATCGGCGGCAAACGGTGGCGGCACAAAAATCATGGTCGCATTGGCGCCTGTTGCTTCTACCGCGTCAGCAACGGTGTTGAATACCGGCCAACCTTCGTGCTTGGTTCCACCCTTGCCGGGAGTCACGCCACCCACAACCTTGGTGCCGTATTCTGCGCAACCCAAGGCATGAAACGTGCCTTCCTTGCCCGTGATTCCCTGCACGATGAGTCGAGTCTCTTTGGTCACAAGTACCGCCATGTTATGCCCCCACTCCCGCTGCGGCCTTCACTACCAGCTCTGCCGCTTCCTTCATCGTTGCGCCCACTTGAAAATTCAAACCCGACTCGGCAAGAATCTTGCGGCCCTCTTCAACATTGGTGCCCTCAAGCCGCAGGACGATCGGCACCGTGACCTTAAGCTTGCGCGCTGCGGCCACGACGCCTGTCGCCAGCCGATCAACGCGCAGAATGCCGCCAAAAATATTGATGAAGATGGCCTTGACGTTCGCGTCCGAAAGCAGAATCTCGAAGGCATGCTCAATCTGTTCCTGCGTCGCACCGCCGCCAACGTCGAGGAAGTTTGCAGGACTACCGCCGGCATATTGAATGATGTCCATGGTCGCCATGGCCAGCCCCGCGCCATTGACCATGCAGGCGATCGAACCATCGAGCTTGATGTAATTGAGCGCGTACTTGCTGGCTTCAACTTCGAGCGGATCTTCCTCAGCCGTATCGCGCAACGCCTTGATGTGCGGATGGCGAAAGAGCGCATTGTCATCAAACGTGATCTTCGCGTCGAGCGCAAAGAGCTTGTCATCCTTGGTTGTAATGAAAGGATTGATTTCGATCAGCGAAGCATCTGTATCCATAAAAGCCTTATAAAGGCTCTGCAGGAATACCACTGCGGCATTGATCTGCGTGGATTTTAACCCTAGCGCAAACGCCAGCTTGCGTGCCTGCCATGCGCCAAATCCAACGGCAGGGTCGATGGTCTCTTTGAAGATGGCCTCGGGGGTTTTCGCGGCCACCTCTTCAATCTCCATGCCCCCCGCCTGCGAAGCCATGAAAACCAGTTTGCCGGTAGCACGATCAAGCACGATGCCGAGGTACAGTTCGCGGTCAATGGCCGCAGTCTCTTCAACCAGCAGCCTCTGAACCTTCTGCCCCTGCGGTCCGGTCTGGTGCGTTATCAACTGCATGCCCAGAATATTTTTGGCGTGAAGTTCGGCGTCTTCGCGGGTGCGTGCGACCTTGACGCCGCCACCTTTGCCGCGGCCTCCGGCATGAATCTGCGCCTTGACCACAACGCCGCTCGCGCCCTCAGCAAACAATTTGCGGGCCACCGCATTGGCTTCTTCAAGCGTGTTGGCCATCTCGCCTCGCGGCACGGCAACGCCGTACTGGGCGAGAATTTCTTTTGCCTGATATTCGTGAATTTTCATTTTGGTTGGGACCGCCCACGTCCGCTGAAAGTTGGAAAGGTCCGTTCCGGCGCCCTTTGGGAGCCAGATCGCAGCGACCGTGCCAGCGGTACCCCAAATACTATCTTGCTGGCCGAAGGGCTCGCAAACATCACACTCATTCTCAAATGCTCTGCGCGCCCGCGCCGCACCGTTACCATAGGAAGTGATATGGGCGTTGTGAAGGAGCTTCTCAAGCCGCTGGCCGAAGACGGCGCAGCAATGACCCGCGAGCAGGCTGCCGCCGCGCTCACAGAAATCTTGTCGGGCACCGTGCCTGAGGTTGAGACCGCTGCCCTGGTCACCGTATTAGCCACGCGAGGCGAGCAAGCTCCTGAGTTGGCCGGCTTTGTCGAAGTTATGCGCGCCAATGCTGTGCCGGTTCCGCTCACCGATCAAGAGCGTGCTTCGCTAGTCGACACCTGCGGCACCGGCGGAGGAGGCCCGCTCACGTTTAATATCTCCACCGGCGCAGCTATTGTTGCTGCGGCCTCGGGCGTTTTGGTCGCCAAGCATGGCAATCGCGCCGTCACTTCGCAAGCCGGTTCTGCCGATGTGCTTGAGGCGCTTGGCGTACCTATTAACCTCGGTCCTGAATTAGCCGCAGCATGCCTTCGCGAGACGGGGTTCGTGTTCCTATTTGCCCCGCTCTATCATCCTGCGATGAAGGCTGTCGGGCCTCTGCGCCGGGCACTCGGCATCCGCACTATCTTCAATCTCTGCGGTCCGCTTACGAACCCTGCGGGGGCGCGTTCTCAGGTGATCGGCGTGCTTGCTCCGAGCCGCGTCTTGCTGGTCGGTCGTGCGCTCGTTGTGCTCGGCGCCAAACGAGCATTTGTGGTGCACGGTACCGACGGCATCGACGAACTCACCACCACCGGCGAATCCGTGGTCGCCCGCATCGAAGAATCAAATCCCGGGGCAGCACCTACCATCAAAGCCGCGCGCGTCACTCCAGAAATGGCGGGCCTTCCCCGCGCCACGCTTGATGAATTTTCGGGCGGCGACATACAAGTCAACGCATCGTTGCTCTACGACGTATTCACTGGCATCCCTGGGCCGCGACGGGACATTGTGCTATTCAACGCGGCGGCAGCCCTGGTGGCCGCGGGACTCAGCGAAGACCTTAAGCAAGGCGTCGAGATGGCCGCAGAGGCGATCGATTCCGGCCAGGCGGCCGTCACCCTTGCCAAGCTGCGCAAGTTTGGCGAGAAATATTCCCGACCTCAATAAGGACGCTGTCGGGACATCGCCGGCCGCGCTACTTCTTGCCGCCGCTCCACTCCAGGTATGACGTCCATACCTGCTGGCCGGGCATCTGCACCTGGAACTTGCCGGACATCACGCCGTTTCGTAATTGGTAAACCAGGTGAAACTGGGGACCGGTCTGATAGGGGTCTGAAATGAATTCGGCAGTCGTGGGATCGGGAACGGTCACGGTGTAGTGGATGACGTGCCCTTCATTATCGAAATAAACCGCTTTCAGAGTCTTGCTCACAGGGTCTGGATAGACATAAAGCAGATCGCTGTGTTCGCAATTGAAGTCGGTCGGCCCCTTGCAACCGGGATCGGTGTTGCTATGCCGCGCCAGTATGTGACCCTTCAGTTCCAGTTGAAATTCATACGTTCCAGCACTCTGCGCGCCCGCACTACCGGCCTGCGTCTTAGCGTCCCAGGTTCCTTCAAGAAAGCTCAGAGCCCGCAACGGACTGATGTCGCCTGACGGAGCAGCGACGACCTGCGCGAATAAAGATGTACTGACGAACAATAGGGCAATCGAAATAAGACGCTTCATAAACGAGTCCCTCCGCGCGCAACAAGACGAGGCAGCGAATTACCCAAACATAGCAAACTACCGTCCTCGACGGCAGATTTGTGCGGGTAGCAACGCGGACACGCCAACAAGTCAGGTTGAGGGGTTCCCGGGAATAGACGATGAATCCTCGATGCCCTTCCTGCATCCAAAATATAGTTGTTTAAACAAGTTTCGTCAGCGACAAGCCCGGGAGATATAAATATGACCTCCAACCCGCAACGTCAGCCATCCATCTTCATTCCCCACGGCGGCGGTCCCTGCTTCTTTATGGATTGGACCTGGGGCCCCGCCGACACGTGGATTGCCACGCGGCGATTTCTCGAGAGCATTGCCGCGACGTTGCCTGCTCCTCCCAAAGCGATGGTGGTCATTAGCGGTCATTGGGAGGAAGCGGCCTTCACGGCCAGCGCCTCTGCCTCTCCCGCATTGATCTTCGATTATTCCGGATTTCCCGAGCACACCTACCAGCTCACCTGGCCCGCTCCCGGAAACCCGGAGTTGGCATCGCGCGTAACTAATTTGCTCTCAAAAGCGGGACTGCCCACCGCGACATGCTCCGACCGCGGCTACGACCACGGAGTTTTCGTTCCACTCAAAGTGGCATTTCCCGAGGCACGCATTCCAGTCGCGACCCTGTCGCTGGCCAGATCGCTTGATCCGGCACTACACATTGCGGCAGGAAGGGCGCTGGCCCCTTTACGCGATGAGGGAGTGCTGATTGTGGGCAGCGGCATGAGCTTCCATAACCTGCGCGGCTATCTTCGAGCGGAGGCGCCGGAACGCGCACGCGCCTTCGACGCCTGGCTCACCAGCGCCGTCGAATCTTCCACGCCAGAGCGCGACCGCCTGTTATCGCATTGGCGCGAAGCTTCGTTCACGTCCTATGCACACCCGCGCGAAGAGCACCTGTTGCCATTGATGGTTGCTGCGGGAGCCGGCGGCGACGCGCCTGGAAAGCAAATGTTCTCTGACGAGCCAATGGGAGCCGCAATCAGCGCCTACCGCTTCGATGGTTGAGGCGAGCACTCAGCGATCTAAACCTCATGCAAAATTTAGCGGCCTCTTCGCCCAAACTTCATACCGCTGTCGAGCAGAATAGCCACGAGGCCAAACAGCATAGCCAAATCGGTGCGCGCTTCGTGCAGGAAGCTCAATAAGCCGTAATGCTCCATTTTCGACGGAAGCGAAGGGACCGAGATGGCGACCCATCAGTATCGGGATCTTGGTCGTGAGCAGCGCCGTGGTAATCACGACCAGCAACAGCACCGCAGCCTCGCCCGTATAGAGATTCAGGATCAGAGCGGCACCTGCTGCGATTTCAACGCTGCCCACAAATGGAGCCAGCACTTGGGGGATGGGCAGTCCAATATGAACGAATCGTCCGACGCCGAGTTCACCGGGACGCACGAATTTTAAAATTCCCTCGATCAGAAATATCAACCCCACGATCACTCGAATCAGGACCAT
>JANXYB010000106.1 GCA_025350325.1 Acidobacteriaceae bacterium | reverse complement strand
GGTGATGGGCTGCGTACTCAACGGCACCGGCAAATCAAAGCACGCGCTTCTCGGAATCAGTTTGCCGGGCAGGTTTGAGGTCGACAGCATTGTGTCAGTTCTCCCCGGGTAGAATTAGTGATCGCGACCATTTTTTGGAGGCATGCTATGAAAGCAGTCAAGCTACGGTGTCTGATCGGAGCGATAGTGCTTCCGATCCTTCTGGCAAAGATGGCTTCAGCGCAATTGGAACCGGGGTGTGTCGCAAACTCACCGGAGCGACGAGGTGAGATTGGGTGCAGCCTTGTCGAAGACAAACCTCTGCCTGGAACCTTGAAGGAGCCGCTGTTCTGGCATATCGATCGCTTTGCTTCCGGGGAGAGCGCCCGAGGGGCGGTTGGTCCTGCAAGCGTCGCATTCGCGGCTCACGGGACATGGTGGCTCATGACGATAGAGTCAGGGGTCGACGATCACCATGGTGGGCAACATGTGACGCAGGTGGCCCTTCCGCCTCTGCCGCCTGCTCCCAAGTATTCGATGTTGGTTATGTCAGCCTATATTCCTGCTGGGATGACATCACGTGTGCATCATCACTCAGGTGTGGAGGCATTCTACGTGGTTGACGGAGAACAGTGCCTGGAAACACCAGATCGCGCCTACAAGATGCAAAAGGGTGAAAGCTTGGTTCTTCCAACAGGCGTCACGATGCAACTAATCGCCACCGGGTCAAAGCCTCGCCGAGCGCTGGCAGTTGTCGTCTATGACGCGGCGCAGCCGCCAACGACACGGATGGAAAACGGGCCGCCGCTCGTGTCGTGTAAGTAACCTGCATCGACTATAAGGGTGGCAGTGAGGACTAAAGGTCGGAGGTCCGCCGACTCCAAGAATCGAGTGCGCAGTACACCGTTCCCATCCTGTCTCCGGCATAGAGTTTGTCGTCAGCATCAAGCCATTCCTGATGTGGTGGCCAACAGGAATGTATGGTCCACCGGCATTTTGCAAGCGACTACTTTTGGTAGAGGTGGCGGCCGCTATCTTCTCCTTAGCCAACACGGTCCATGCCATGCAAGCCAGCTTATTAGCCAGGGCAACCATCGCCACGTTTCGATGGACATGCGAGGTCAGTTGTCCGAGCCACTCACTGAAGCCGGAAGATTGCTTCCAACGCCGTTGCAGTACTGCATGCGCTCAGTGCACGAAGATTCTTCGCTGGTGCTTGGCGTGTTCAAAGTCGCCGCACATAGGCAATGCATATACTTAGCAATGCATCTACCGCCGCCCGCCGTGGAAGTTCCGAGCAGCAGGAAAGAGTCCCATGCCGAAGCACCTGATCCTTGACGCCGCGATCATCGCCACCCTCGTTCTGCCCGCCGCCACCGCCGCTACCCAAGAAGCTATCCACTACACCCCCGCCACCCACGTCTTCCGCATCGACACCCCCGCCGTCACCTATGCGATGGGCGTCAACCCCGCAGGCGAGCTCCAGGCCATCTACTGGGGAGCACCGCTCGCCCCCGCCGACCCCATCCCCACCCCCGTCGAGCCCCACGAACTCTCCGGCATGGAGACCTCTACCACCATTACCCCCTACGAGTACCGCGCCTGGGGCGGGCTCAACTTCACCGAACCCGCCGTCAAGATCACCTTTCCAGACGGCAACCGCGACCTCGTCCTGCACTACGTCTCCCACAAAATCGACCGTGACGGGCCCGGTAGAGACAAGCTCATCATCACCACCAAAGACATCTCCCGCGACGTCTTCGTTGACCTCATCTATACCGTCGATCCGGCGACCGGCGTCATCGGCCGGTCGTCTGTCATCTCGAATCACACGAAAGAAAAGCTAACCATCGAGCAAGCCAGTTCCGCCACCTGGAACCTCCCTCACGGCACCGACTACACCCTGAGCTACCTCACCGGCCGCTGGGCCGCAGAAATGCAGCTTCAGCAGCAGAAGATCGCCGACGGCACCACTGTCCTCGAGTCCCGACGCGGCAGCACCGGCCAACAAAACAACCCGTGGTTCGCCATCACACGCCTTGCTCCCGGCGCGTCAACCCCCAGTCCTGACGAAGAATTCGGCGAAGTCTGGTTCGGAGCCCTCGCCTGGTCGGGCTCTTGGCGCATCAACGTTGAGCGCAATCAGGTCCACGACATCCGCGTCACCGGCGGCTACAACCCCTTCGACTTTGCCTACCCGCTCGCGCCCGGCGGCAGCCTATCGACACCAGTCTTCTACGCCGGCTACTCCGGCCACGGAATCGGCGAAGCCTCCCGCATCTTCCATCGCTTCCAGATCGCCAACATCCTACCGCAGCGGCCCACGCCAAGGCTCCGCCCCGTCATCTACAACTCCTGGGAGGCGACGGAGTTCGCCGTCGACGAGCCCGGCCAGGCGGCCCTCGCCGAGAAGGCTGCCAGCATTGGTGTCGAACGCTTCATCATGGACGACGGCTGGTTCGGGCAGCGCTCCTCCGACCACCTCGGCCTTGGCGACTGGTACGTCAACAAACAAAAATTCCCCAACGGTCTCAAGCCCCTCATCGACAAGGTCCACGCGCTTAACATGGACTTCGGTCTCTGGGTCGAGCCTGAGATGGTCAACTCCAACAGCGACCTCTATCGCGCGCACCCCGACTGGATCCTCAACATGACCGGCCGCCCCCGCAGCGAGGGCCGCAACCAGCTCATGCTCAACCTCGCCCGCAAAGATGTCCGCGCCTACGTCTTCAACTTCCTCGACAAGATCCTCACCGACAACGACATCGCCTTCCTCAAATGGGACTACAACCGCCAGTGGTCCGAACCAGGATGGCCCGAGCTCGGCCCCGATCCCGAAAAGCAGAAGACGGTCTACGTCGAATACATCCGCAACCTCTATAGCATTCTCGCCGAGCTTCGCGCCAAACACCCCAAAGTCGAAATCCAGTCCTGCTCCTCGGGCGGCGGCCGCGTCGACCTCGGCATCCTCGGCTTCACCGACGAGGTATGGCCCTCCGACAACACCGACCCCTTCGACCGCCTCAGCATCCAGGACGGCTTCACCTACGCCTACACCCCCCAGGTCATGACCGCCTGGGTCACCGACTCCCCCGGCTCACGCCCCACCGGAGTCACCTCCACCGCCTACCGCTTCCTCGTTTCCATGCAGGGCGGCCTCGGGGTCGGCTCCAACCTTAACCATTGGACCGAAGCCGACTTCGCTACCGCCAAGAACCTCATCGCCGCCTACAAGACCATCCGCCAGACCGTTCAGCAGGGCAGCCTCTACCGCATCATCAGCCCGCGCAATGGCAGCGAGCAATCCGCCACCGAGTCCGTCTCGCTCGACCAGAGACAGGCCGTCCTCTTCGTCTTCCTCCACACCACTTCGCTCAACTACCCTTACCCCCGCGTCTACCTCCGCGGCCTCGACCCCGCGAAGCAATACCGCGTCACCCCCATCTACGGTTCACTCAAGAAGGACACCCCCGAAACCGCGTCCGGCGATTACTGGATGCACCATGGCCTCGACCCCGACCTGACCGGTGACTTCAAAGCCGCCGCCTTCAAGTTCGAGGTTCAGTAGCTCGACAAGCGATTCTGATTCCGAAAAGACGTAAGCGTTTGGTGGTGGCCATCCCTTCGGGGGTGTGTTCGACAACCTAGAGTTCCTACACCTCAAATGCATCATCGCCATGGCCGAAGCTGGCAGGGTTTGTCATGCCATAGTTGTGCCGTTGATTACGTCTGCTTCAAGACTTCACATCAGTGCACCGGCTTACGTTGAAATGGTCGGACAAAGCTAGAGCCAGTTGGCTCAAGCCGAAATTTGACGACTGCGGCGATCCCAAGCAGAACGAAAAGCACCGCGACGAGAAACTCTATTTGCGTTTGGGGCGACGCAGAGGTTGCTGGCACCAAGCCGTTGAGACGCGCTCTGAAACTCCAAACTTGAGAGCTTGCGGCCAGAACGTCGAAGCCGAGAACTGCGGTCATTTCACCACCGTTTCAGTTGCCGGTTTTGTTACACGGCCCATTTCCTGGCTACCTGCCGCAATTCTCTTGCAGCGCAGTTCCCCCTAGTATTGGCCCGTGAGAGCGCGGGTATTCCAGATCATCGTCTGCAGGGTGCGCTGGGCACGATTGTTGCGGTCTACGCCATCCGACGCACAGAGCTGCGTTCTCCATATACGGCCGAGCAAAATTCGATGTGCTTCGATCCCGCGTGTGACGCCGAACGAAACCCTAATCGCTGCGCATGGGCACGGGCGCTTTGAAATGTTTCATCTATACTGAAGGCAATTGCACCTAAAGCCACTTCCAGCCCGGGGGCATTTTCCCACATATCAGGAGACGAAATGGCCAATATGCAGGACATCGCCAGGATTGCCGGCGTTTCCCTTGGGACGGTTTCGCACGTGGTCAACAATAGTGCGCGGGTTCGAGAGCCTATGCGCAAGCGCGTGCTTGACGCCGTGCAGGCGGCAGGGTATCAGCCGAGCCAGCTTGCTCGCGGTTTGCGGCGCGACAAGACCAACATGATCGGGATGATCATTCCGGATATCACCAATCCGTTTTTCCCGGCGGTGGTTCGTGGTGCTGAAGACGTTGCTTTTTCGAACGGATATCGTCTGATCCTTTGCAACACTGACAACGATCATGACAAGGAATTGATTCACCTGAATGAGCTCCGAACGTATCTGCCCGCTGGCCTAATTGTGATTCCGTCCAATTTCAGTGATCTTACGGCACAAGCGGAGTCGTACCGTCGAGCTGGAGCAGGAGTGGTGTGCATCGATCGACTTCCTACAAACTGGAGCGGGGACAGCGTAACCGCGGATAACGAGGCAGGAGCCTACAACGCGACGCGCTATCTTATTCAACTCGGCCACAGGAAGCTGGCAACAATCACGGGACCGCTGCACCTTACGAACGCTCAGGAACGTCTCGCCGGCTTTAAACGTGCGATGCGCGAAACAAGACTGGATGTGGCTCCAGAGTACGCGCAAGAAACGAGCTTCGACAAGCGGGGTGGGCATGCAAAGGCACTCATCCTGCTACGGCTGATACCGCGTCCCACCGCCATTTTTGCGGGGAACGACATGATTGCACTCGGTGCGCTGCTCGCAATTCGGGAAGCGGGTCTAAGATGCCCTGAGGACATCTCCCTGATTGGCTTTGACGACCTCGATCTAGCCGAGTTCACGAATCCTTCTCTTTCGTCCGTATCGCAGTCGGGCTACGAGCTAGGGACGACAGCTGCGCGCTTGCTGCTCGAACGCCGCGAGGGGGATAAGAGTCCTGCGAAGCACCTCACCCTTCAAACTTCGTTGAAACTCAGACATTCCGTCGCGCCTCCTAAGCAAGCTGCGGAAGACCATCCTGCGACGAAGATGCGGAGTAAAGCCAAGACCAATCGATTGGCTCCAAAGGCCTGAGTCGATATTTCGGTCTTCGGATCTGGGCCAATCACGAAGTTGCGATTCAAACTTGACAACTTCTATTGCCACAATTAGGTTGTTCATGTCTGGCTTTTGAAAGCTTTCAATTTTTTTGGACCACCTAACCATTTGAGGCTCGCTATGAATCGACACTCCCCGGTTTCAGTGTTTTTTCTATTCCTGCTGCTGCTTCCCGTGAGCGGCTGGACGCAGTTTGCGCAACGCGGCGGTATTGAGGGCACGGTCTTCGATCCGTCCGGCGCAGTTGTGCCCGGCGCACAAATTACCTTGCTCGACATCGCCCACAACCAGACCCAGCAGGTCAATGCGGACACAGCAGGCCACTTTGAATTCAATAACCTCACCGCAGGACAATATCAGCTGACGACAACCATCCAGGGGTTTGAGACGGCAAAGTCGCAGCCGGTCGCGGTCAATATCGGTGGAGTGACGCACTACGACTTCAAATTGCACCAAGGCTCGGTGCAGGAATCAGTAACGGTGTCGGAGGAAGCCGGAGGACTAGAGACCGACAAGATCAGCATAGATACCAACTTCACCACCCAACAATTTGAAGATCTGCCGTTGAATGGCCGCAACTTCACATCGATTGCCGCCTTGTCTCCAGGAGTATCAACCTATCCACAGGCAAACATCAACCCCGGCGGAACTTATTCCGTCGGTGCGATGTTTGCCATGGGCGGAACGCAATTCACTGCGGGCGGTTCCTTTCAGGGTTCGCGCGACAGCGGCTTCTACATCAATGGCGTAAACATCAACGACAACTACGAGAGCAGCATTAGTTATGAACCCTCAGCCGAAGCGCTCGGCGCGGGAACAGTCCAGGTGGCAGACTTCTCGGCTGCAATCGGCCACGACATTGCCGCGCTGACGATGCAGACCAAGGGCGGCTCGAGCAAGTTTCACGGCGAAGCCTTTGAATTTTTGGAGAACACTGATTTCAACGCCGTCAACCCGTGGGTGCACGCCAACGATGTCATCACGGGCAGCGTCACGCAGAAGCCGATCTTGCACCGTAACCAATTCGGCGGCAACCTCGGCGGTACGGTGTATATCCCCAAAGTGATGCCGTGGTTGAAGGATCGGATCTTCTTCTTTGGCAACTACGAAAACTTCATCGAACACGACGGCAATGAGCAGCGCAGCGGTTCTGTGCCGTCTGCCGCGGAACGCACCGGAGACTTCAGCGAATTGCTGTCTCCCAATCCAAACCCGGTTCAGTTGTATAACCCATTCACCACGACGTACAACGCAGACGGCACGAGCACGCGCCAGCCAATCCCCGGCAATCGTCTGGATCTGGCCACGCGGCCGGATGGCTCACCGTTAATCGATCCCAACGCCGCGGCCATCATCAACGCACTCTACCCGCTGCCCAACATCCCAAACACGCCCAGCAACGAAGTCAACTACATCGCCTATCGGACACCGGGAATCTCAAACTATCACCTCGATACGCGCTTTGACGCGAAGATCACTGCCAAGGATTCGCTCTTTGTAACATGGTCAGAGTCGAAGGGGTCGTCAACCTATGCAGGCGGCATCGCCCCGACGGAGCTTTATAACTTTCCTAACCAGGACCAGGCATTCCTGATTACGACTAACTACGTGCATATTTTTACGCCGCGGCTCACCAACGAGTTTCTGTTTGGACTCGGCGACGGCGCACTCGTGACCATGTCGGCAAGTCAATTTGCCTACTCCAATAGCAGCGCCAATCCTTTGAACCAGTTGTTCCAGAACACTGGAACCGGCATCAGCAAGGGTTTGTTTGCAATCTTCGCAGGCAACTACATTGCGCCGGGCGCAGGCGAAGTTTTCCGCGCCGAAAATGAGTCCTACCAGGTTTCGGACAACGTCGACTGGGTGTTCGGACGGCATACACTTACAGCCGGCGTGAACTATTTCAGGAAAAGCGAGATCGACTGGGATATCTCTCGGAACGTGGGCTTTGGTGGTTTCACAACCAGCGGCGGCGACCAGGGCTACGTTGGTGGAGACGCGATGGGTGACTTCCTGATCGGCGTTCCCAACAACCTATGGGTTCGCTATTCAATCAACGGCGGCAACGCTACCTCGCCGAATTACAACATTGTCTTCCCCTCGTGGGGCATGTATGTGAACGACAAGTTCCGTGTTAGCCCGAAGCTCACACTATCAGCGGGCCTGCGCTATGAGTTGAGTATCCCGAACTATACACCCAACCCGGCTGTGGCCCCATGTTGCGCCATCTATACGCCGACTGCAGATGGCGGTGTGTTGCAGTATCCCGGTATCGCGGCAGGCTTGCCGAGTCACTATCTCAAAGCACCCAAGTTGGATTTCGCACCGCGCGTAAGCGTCGCGTACAGTTTCAATCCGCAACGTGTAGTTCGCGCCGGCTACGGTATCTTCTACGATACGGGCGCAAGCCAGATATCAAACAACGTGGGCAACGCCATCTACGGCACCTCGGCTGCGGTCAACTACAACGTGAATAACGTCACGCTGGGTGCTCCGCCTGACACGCCAGTGTTGAGCCTGTCTAACATTTTCCCCACTCCGCAAACGACGACCCTCGGATCGTTCCCGGTTTCGACCGGCAAGGGGCAGGGTTATGAGGGCGACGGGCAATACACAGGCGTCACTTACTACGATCAAAAATCGATGCCTTTGCCCTACTATCAGCGGATGATGCTCGACCTGCAGCAGCAGGTGGGCGGCCACGACGTCTTTACGTTGTCTTACGCGGGAGCCCAAGGACGAAAAGGGCAGAACGAAACCAATATCAACCTGCCTGCTTATCAAACCGGATGGCTGGCTGGCGGCGGAGTCGGTGACCCTTCATTCAATGCGGCACGCCCCAATGCTGTCGGCAGGTTTGGCGATATCTATGTCATGAGGCCGCGGCTAAATTCTTTTTACAACGCATTGATCGCGCAGTATCGGCACGACTTCAACAAAGGGATCCAGGTGACGAGCAACTACACCTGGGGCAAGACGGTATCGGATTATCCCTGGATCAACACCCTCGGCAATAACGGAACCTCAGGCGGCGGCGTTCGCGGCCTTCAATATCCAAATCTGTATAATCGCGGCGAGACTAACCAATCGCATCGTCATCGCTTTGTGTTCAGCGGCATCTTCAGCCCGACGTACGGCGCACACTGGCACGAGTTTGCAAAGGCGCCGCTGGCGGGGTGGCGTCTTAGCGGAATATTTACTCTTGAATCCGGCGATGCTCTGACCGTGTCCAACGGCGGTCCCGGCACAGCCTGCGACGTGACCGATCCTCTGACCACGACGCACTGTATCGCGACGCCGGTAGCGGGCACCGATCCGGTTGAGTACACCTACAGTGGCTCTAGCGCGCAAGACGGCGCGGGATTTGATCAACTGAACGTTGCCGGTACTCCTAACATCAACCACGGCGACAAAACGTTTTCGCATCAGTTCAATACGGCAGCTTTTTCTGCGCCGCCAATGAACACTCGCGGCAACTCTGGGCTTGGAACCGTGAGAGGACCCGGCCAGAACAACGTCGACTTATCGATCGCCAAAACCTTCCCGATCTACGAGAGATTTCACCTCGAATTCAGGGCGGATGCGTTTAATGCGCTTAACCATACGCAGTGGACCGGCATCAACACGACATACCCTAGCGGCAATGCACAATATCCTTTTGGCCAGGTCAATGGTGCACGCGAGGGTCGTATCGGACAGGTGGCAGCGAAGCTGGTCTTCTAACGTATCGCGCGTTGCAGGAGTGCAATTTGAATCGGCACCCTGCAACTCGCCGTTGCATCTTTAACTGCACCCGTTAACTGTAGTTATATCGAAGTTTGTTATGCGCAGGGCACGCCGCAAGACTATTCTGTTGCCGTCGTCCGAATATCAAGGAGCGCTCATGTACCAGCCAGAAGTGTATGGAGTAGCCCTTTTTCTCATGATTCTCAGCATGCTGTGCTGGGGGTCGTGGGCAAACACTTTGAAATTGTGTCCGGGGTTCCGCTTCCAACTTTTCTATTGGGACTATGTAGTTGGATTGATCGTGGGAGCGCTTGTATGGGGATTTACATTCGGTAGCATGGGCGGCTCTGGCCGGCCCTTTCTTGAAGACATCACCCACATCGATGTGCATCATGCAGTTCTCGCCATGATCGGTGGAGTGATATTCAATATTGCAAACCTGCTGCTGGTTGCTGCAATTGATATTGCGGGTCTGGCTGTGGCGTTCCCCGTAGGCATAGGTCTGGCGCTTGTTGTCGGGGCGGTGAGCAGCTACGTGATCTCACCCAGCGGAAATCCCGGTCTGCTGTTTGGAGGAATCGCCTTGGTCGTTGCGGCAATCGTGCTTGACGCGATTGCGTATCGGCTGCGTGAAGCAAGCCGCCCGGCGATGAGCAAGCGGGGCATTGTGATCAGCCTGATCGCTGGCGTTCTGATGGGATGTTTTTATCCGTTCGTTTCAAAAGCGATGACAGGCGCAAACGCACCTGGGCCTTATGCAGCCGTACTCTTCTTTGCCTTCGGAGTGGCGCTGTGCTCTATCCCAGTGAATTACCTGCTCATGCGCATGCCCCTCGATGGACGTGAGCCGGCCGCAATGGAAGGCTATCGGAAAGCGCCGGGAAGCTGGCATCTTTGGGGTGTTCTGGGCGGCGCGATCTGGTGCACTGGAGCGCTGGCAAACTTTGTTGCTTCGCGCGCACATGTCGTCGGACCGGCGGTATCGTATTCAATTGGCCAAGGCGCCACGATGGTTTCAGCTTGCTGGGGCGTATTCATCTGGCGTGAATTCAGCGACGCCCCGGCACGGTCGAAATCAGCCTTGGTGTGGATGTTCATTTTCTTTTTGTGCGGTCTGACAGCGATCGCAGTGGCACCGCTCTTTTCTTAACTCGTCGTCTGTGGCAATTTCGAGGAGAAACACTTTGTCCGCGCAGAAACCAATCGTTGTTGTTGGCAGCATCAACACTGACCTGGTGGCGGTCGCTGAACGGATTCCCGCCGTTGGCGAAACCGTATTTGGGAATGATTTCCAGATTCATCCCGGCGGCAAGGGCGCCAATCAGGCAGTTGCTGTTGCCCGCCTCGGCTATCCCGTGGAGATGATCGGCCGCCTGGGCGATGATGTGTTCGGTGTCCAGCTGAGACAACACCTCGAGAGTGCAGGAGTAGGTACCAAGGGTGTTGCAACCAGCCAGGGGAGCTCCGGCGTCGCCGTAATCGTGGTTTCGAGCAAGGGCGAAAACAGCATCGTGGTAACACCGGGCGCGAATTCAAAAGTGACGCCCCAAGATTTAGACGCGAACATTCAGACCCTGCGGCGTGCAGGCGTTGTTCTCGCGCAACTAGAAATTCCTCTGGAAACAGTTGAATACCTGGCCACGATCTGCGCTCGCGAAAACATAGAATTGATTCTCGATCCAGCGCCCGCAAGGGATCTTCCTGCCAGCATTTTCAAACACATTGCATGGTTCACGCCTAATCAAACTGAGGCCGCTTTTTTTATTGGGGACGAGCACGCACATTTCAATCGTCGCCTTTCTGAGCAGATGGCCGAAGAAATTCTGCGTCTCGGTTGCAACGGAGTTGTGTTAAAGATGGGGTCGGACGGCGTCTATCTTGCCACCGCCAGCGGTCTAAGTAAATTCGTGCCTGCGTTTTCTGTAAAGGCGATCGACACCACCGCTGCCGGCGATGGATTCAATGGCGGTTTTGCCACCGGGTTAATGCTTGGCAAGTCTCCCGTCGAAAGCGCGATCTTTGCCGCGGCCGTTGCCGGCATCTCCGTTACGCGCGTCGGAGCTCAGCCTTCGATGCCTACCATGGCCGAGGTAAGTGCATTCATCGAGAGTGAATCGGCAAGGGCTGCCCACCGATGAACCAGTGCACTCATGCAGTGTGTCGCAGGCCTATGCATCGCGGTTTCGTTGGGTGGGCTACAAACAAAATACGAAGTCAGGAAGGGAAGCAGTGATAGCGATGGCCCGAGGAATCAAATTGACAGCAGCACTCTCACTTGTTGCGGCGACAATTGCATTGCCCGTTGTTGCGCAGGATACACACTTTGCCCCGGTCGGTCAGCAGATTCCTCCTCCGCCATGTCTGTCGTTATTAAATCCGTATCAGACCGCCCTTGCCGGCGGTTTCAATGCCTGCCCGGGCTTGAGTCATGAAGCATGGCTCAAGGATGTAACGCATTGGCGCGACGAACGCAAAATTCGCATTGGGTATGAAGGCTCTCGGTACGATTTGCCGGCGCTGCGGTGGACCCAGTCCAGCTTTATCCAGCCGCAGATGATGGTGCAGGATCGCTACCTATATGACCCCGTCGCAGGTAAATACACGGTTGACCGCTACCTTGATGATCTTGAAAAAAGATACGGTGGCATCGACGCGGTGCTGGTCTGGGCTACCTATCCAAACATGGGCATGGACGACCGCAATCAACATGACATGGTTCGATCGATGCCGGGCGGCGTCGCTGGTGTCAAGCAGATGGTCGCCGATTTTCATCGCAGGCATGTGCGAGTTTTGTTCCCAATGATGATGTGGGACGAGGGAACGAAAGACCCCGGTAAGCCGTGGCCGCAGGCTATCGCCGAATTCATGAAGGAACTGGATGCAGACGGCATCAACGGGGATACGCAAGATGGCGTGCCGGCAGCGTTCGCGCAAGCTTCAGAAGCAGTCGGGCATCCGCTGGTGTTCCAGCCGGAGGGCGCACCGTCAGATGAAGCCCTCGCATGGAATGTGATGACCTGGGGGCAATATACCTTTACATTTACGCCGCAGGTCGACAAATTCAAATGGCTCGAACCGCGCCATATGGTCAACATCTCCGATCGCTGGAATCGCAGCAAGAAAGACGATCTGCAGTTCGCATTTTTCAACGGAGTGGGTTGGGAAAGCTGGGAAAATGTCTGGGGCATTTGGAATGGGATCACTCCGCGCGATGGAGAAGCGACGCGGCGCGTGGCCAATATTGAAAGGGGTGTTGCACCATTCTTAGTGAGCAAGGATTGGGAACCGCTCTATCCGACACACGCCTACGGAATCTTTGCCAGCCGCTGGCCACTCAACGATCAGACCGTCTGGACCATTGTGAACCGCAACGAGTACGACGCCGCCGGGCCTCAGGTGCTTGTCCCGGCCACCGAGGGCATGCGTTACTTTGACCTCTATCACGGCGTCGAGTTGAAACCCGACATTGAGGCGAGCAACGCTTCGTTGTCCTTCCCGGTTGAAGCGCACGGTTTCGGCGCGGTGCTAGCGACTAAAGGTGAGCCAGACGCTGCTATGCGGCAACTGATGTCGCGCATGAAGAGCATGACCGCTGCTCCTCTCGCCAGCTTCTCGAATGAGTGGAAGCCGATCCCCCAACAGGCCGTCGAGATTCCTGCAACCAAGGCGGCGACCAATGCGCCTGAAGGCATGATCAAGATTCCCGCAGCCGATTATCTGTTCAGAGTGCAGGGCATCGAGATTGAAGGCAACGACGATATCGGGCTAGATGTCCAGTATTCTTGGGAAAACTCGGCGCGGCGCTATCACGAACACAAGATGCAGCTCAAGACGTTCTACATCGACAAGTTCCCCGTGACCAACACCGAATTCAAAAAGTTCCTTGATGCGTCGCACTATCATCCCAAAGACGATTTGAATTTTCTGCGCGATTGGAAGGATGGCAATTTCCCAGATGGTTGGGGGAGCAAACCGGTTACCTGGGTTTCAATCGAAGATGCTCGGGCCTATGCCAAATGGGCGGGCAAGCGGCTGCCTCATGAGTGGGAATGGCAATATGCCGCACAGGGTAAAGACGGCAACGTTTATCCATGGGGCAATGCGCCGGCGGCTGCGGCGGTCTCAGTGCTGACGCTGCCGCAGACCAATCCTGCCAATCCGGCCGCGCGCACTGCGGAACAGACCGCTCTGGTTCCGGCCGCGTATCCGGGTCGTACGCCACCCGGTCCCGATAACGTCGATGCACACCCGTCCGGCGCAAGTCCCTTTGGCGTGTTGGATATGGTTGGAAACGTCTGGCAGTGGACCGACGAGTATGTGGATGAGCACACACGCGCCGCCATTTTAAGAGGCGGCAGCTACTACCAGCCGCAAGGGAGCGTTTGGTACTTCCCGCAAGCCTATCGCAACGATACGCACGGCAAACTGCTGCTGATGGCGCCGAGTTATGACCGTTCCGGCACGCTTGGCTTCCGCTGCGTAGTTGATGCGCAATGATTTCTGCTTGCAACCAGGCGGCGGACCACACATTTCCCACCGCACGGCGGCTGCTGCTGTCATGACTCTGACGGCACCGATCTCGAGGCCCTTGCCGCAGGAGCGTGGGGAGTCTTTAAGCTTCACCATCTTCGCAGGGGGAAACGATGGCGTGAGCGAAGGCTCGGCGCCGGTTGCACCTCAAAGGCGTGCCCGTAGTGGATTGAAGACGTGGAACTGGCAGCCCATCTTTCGATGCTTCTGACGTCGGTATCGAAGGGGATAACTACCGAGTGCTTAATAACGAGGCGTCCGCCGCGCTACCGAATACTGCTGCCGACTAGCTAGCGGTTATCAATTTTCCATCGCACTTAGTATGTGCTTTCAGGCTTCGCAGAATCGTGACAGTCATTATCTCGCTTGTTCTTGCCGGGTCCTCTATCCAAGGGATTGGACTCGCTTGCCAAAGGACTCACTCGTATTGCGTTCTTCGGGCTTGGCAAATCATGTCCCAGCTCTTATAAGTCCCAGGAACTCTCCATGCTCCTGGCCTTGAGGAGTCCACAGATGGCTGCGGATTCGCCAACTTGAAGCTTCTGAACAGAGGACTGATTTGATCGTGAGAGCCCTTACTTGCTTCTACACGGCAGTAGCGGGATTCGCGTGCAGCACACTGTTTTCCCTCGTGGGCGCTGTGATGGTCTCAGCGAGACTGGAGAAGGGCACAACGTTTTGCTTCGCTATTGCAACGCTTGCCGGGACTCTCGCAGTGTGTTCGATGATCACAGGAGCGCTAATGCTGGTGCGGGAGACGAGATTCTCTTTCCAGATACTCAAGGAAGAAAGCAAATTCCTAACTGACCGAGCGCGTCAGCGAGTTTTGCAAAATTCAGAACTTTCGCCGGGGCCCACCCAGCAGAGCACGGCCTAGTGTTCTCGCGAAAATGCTCCTTGTTGCCGACTGTGTGCGCTTCCATCCATAACTCGATGTAGCACTTTAAATAGATCGTTGAACCCATAAGGAGAACTATTAAGACGAGTACCCCAAACCACCGAATTTCCCCTGAAGACGCCATCATCCTCTTTGCCGATCTTCAGTCCGGGCTCGTCGAACTCACCCAGACCAACCCCCTTCCACGCCTCAAATCCGCAGTTTTGGCACTTGCAAAATTGGCTAAACTCTTCGACTTACCGGCGATCGTATCCGGTATCCGAGGCGAAGATGGGAGCCCAGTGATGGTTCTTCCTGAGATTGCCCAAGCCCTGGGCGAACTTCCCACTCATTACCGGACCACATGCGATTCATTTCTCAATCGCGACATAGTAGCAGCCATTGAAGCGACAGGCCGCAAGACACTTCTCATCGCCGGCGTCGCAACTGAGCTTGCCGTGCAACTCCCGGCACTTACCGCATGCGACCAGGGCTACCGGGTCTATGTTGTCCTTGACGCGTGCGGCGGAATGAGCGAGCGCACCGAACATGCCGCGCTTCTTCGGATGACCCAGGCGGGCGCCACGGCCGTCTCCGTGATGGCCTTAGCTGGCGAGATCGCTGGGGACTTCCGCGAGCCGAAGGCTCAGCAAGCGATCGGCATTTTGTACGAGATGGCGAAGTCATGAATTGGCTCCGAGTTACCGACTGGGGCTCTTCGCTTTGCTTGTACGCGGGGTTCCTAGTTTCGCTGGTCTGCGCGGTGCCTCTCAGCCGCGCACAGCATTTCCAGGCCTGGAACGAAGTTGACTTCACCGAACCTGGGTGGGCGATGGACGAGATAGTTGGCGAAGGATTCGTTGGGGTTCCCTCCAAGCTCGTCCCCTTCGCTTCGCACCTGACGGTGACGGCGCCGCTCTTCGGGTGAGGTTGCTTTCAACTCCAACAAGCAGGTTAGCCACCATCAATCCTGCCGTGATCATCTCATCCGTGACCACATCGACATAGATGTTCATGGTAGTGCGGATATCCGTGTGCCGCATCATTTTCTGCTGTACGGCAAGCGGGGTTTTCACTGTGTTCAGCACAACTGACAGCTTGGAATTGCGCCCAATGATAGGGGCGTGGGTGCGGACGTGATTAACGCTCTTCCAGTCTTAGGACACCTCTTCGACGCGCAGGTTTGGCCCTTACTGATTGGCTTTGAGGTAGCTGCCGTAGCCGACGACGACGGTGGAGGCGACAAGTAGAAAAAGCCCACACGTGACAAGAAGACGTGTCCTTAGGCTGGTGCCTTTCCACTCGCTCAAAACTACGCCCCAAAGGGTGGCGAAGATGATAATGCTGGCCATGTGCAGGGTCCAACTCGAGAACTCGTATTTTCCCATGCGCGTCTGACCAATAGAGTAAAAGAAGAACTGAAAATACCAAATGACTCCGGCGAGTGCCGCTAATAAATAGTTTCGTATCAGGACGCCACTTGCTATGCGCTGCGTGAGCGTCAACGGATCCACTTCGACGAGCGTGCTCCCCGTGGTAGTTGTTGTGCCCAGCGGGTTCGAACCAGGCTGACCAAAAAACTGTGCCCCAGAATGATTGCGAATGATAAGAATGCTGGACCAGATGAGGTTGGTTGCGAAGCCACCCCACAGCACCACAACGAGCACGGGAAGGTTCTGCCAAAGGTCGGCTCGTCCCGCATGAGCGAGGTGAGTTCGCGCGATTTCAGCAATAGGCTTTCCGGCATCGAGACCCACCGCAAAGAAGGAGCTCATGATGCCTGCGAAGATAGCAACCGCAAGCCCTTTAACGAAGGAAAAGTCACGCTCACCGGCCTCTGCCTTCACCTCTTCAGAAATTTCCGACTCCTTTGAATAGCCTGCAGCGCCGCTGATGGCGATAGCGCCCAAGCAAATGAAAATTCCTAGAAGGATCACCTGTCCAGAGCGCTCGTGGACGATTATCCCCATCTGGCCATGCCACAATGGCGGAATCAGGGTTCCAAACGCGGTGCAGAAACCAAGCGCGATGGCATAGCCAAGACCAAGGCCAAGATAGCGGATTGCAAGTCCAAACGTCAGGCCGCCTATACCCCACATGCAGCCCCACAACAAAGCAAATCCAATTGACTCTGGCGGTGCGATTCGAAGGATGTGGAACAAGTCCGGTACAAGCATTCGGGCAAGCAGGAGGGGGGTAACAAGCCATGCGGCAACCCCCTGGATAATCCAGTAAATCTCCCACGACCATCTCTTGATTCCCCGAAACGGGATGAAGTTACTTGCCGATGCCAGGCCTCCGAGCCAGTGAAACATTACACCGATAAATGGATTAGGACCCATACTTACCTCGTACAACGGAATGTATGCGTTCTCGATTGGCACAACCTAAGATCTCAGCCCACCCGCAGGTGTTGCGATCGGCTTGATGACCAGTCTGATGTTCTAACGTTGTGAGCTGTATAGCGAAATTTCCCAGAGTTGAACCCTCGCTCTCGTTGCCTCTCACTTTGAGACCGGTCGCTTCCTCGGTCAGTCGTGTAAGCAGCTTATTCTGGCTGCCTCCTCCCATGATCCATAGGTGTGTGAATTGCTTGTCACAAAGCCTTTCGGCGAGCTTCAACACTTCTGCATAGCGCACTGCAAGACTGCTAAGAATGAATGACGCTACCTCTGGAGCATGCGCGGGCGAGGTATCCAACTCGTGCCGACCTCGACGACGAAGTTGGGCATTAATTCGTCCCGGCATGTCTCCTTGAAGCATTAAGCTGGGGTCGTCCACATCGAGAAAGTAATCCCAAGGCGAAATGGATTCGGCAGCATCTATGACCTCAGAGATATTCAATTCAACGCCAGCGGCGCTCCATTCCTCCATGCATTGTCGTAGCAACCACAAGCCATTCACGCTTTTGTGAAAGCAGATTTTTCCCTCTGCCGCGGCCAGATTGGTGAAATTTGCCGCAGCCGACTCCGCGGTGAGCACAGGTGCATCAAGCACTGTTCCCACCAGCGACCAGGTTCCAGAACTGATATACGCCCAGTCATTTCCGGCATCCGGAATGGCTGCGACGGCGGAAGCGGTATCGTGGCAGGCCGGAGCAATCAGCCGCGTATTGCTGAATGCCTCTAAATCAGCAAGCGGTCCTCTCAATTTCCCAACATCCGTACCAGGCCGCACGAGACGAGGCGCCACGTCAAAGTTCAGCCCAAGCACGGTGAAAATCTCGTGAGACCACTCGCCGTCGATTGTAAGCAGCTGCGTGTGCGAAGCATTGGTTAATTCCGAAACGGGCTCGCCTCCCAACTGATGGAGTACATACTCTGGCAGGTTGAGCCATGGCATGTTTGCCAACTCCGGTTTGTCTGCCACATGCTGATATAACGTATTTATTCGACTGATTTGAATTCCGGTAATCTCGCGGATACGCTCTGTCGACAGACGCGCGTGCACCGCACTTTCTGAAGCCACCGTGCGAAGATCCCGATAACAGAATGGCTCCTCGATGGCCGTACCATTCGCATCCAAGCGAACGTAGTCCACGGCCCAACCGTCAACCCCAATTGACCTGACCCCTTCAGGGGTGATTTCTGCGCATTGTCTGAGTCCCGCATACAGTTCGGCGAGGATGCGTCGCATTTCCCAGCGCAGTTCGCCATCTTTTTCTACGGCTTTGTTGCGGAATCTATGAACGAGTTGGATGACTGGAATGTTTTCCTGCCATCGCAACAAAGACACCCGGCAACTTTCCGCACCTAGATCAATCGCGATCAAAGCGCGCGAATCAGAGCATATTTTTGGGTATGCAGAAATTGATTGAAGAGCTCCTGTCATCTGAGATACGCCTCGGTCAGTCCTCCGTCGACCGGGATGAGGTGCCCCGTGGTAACCGGCGCCTTAGGACCGCCGATAAACAAGATTGCTTCTGCACAATCTTTTGGGTCAATCGGAATATGCGTCAGAGTCCTTTGCGCGTAGAAATTGGCAAGAAGGTTGCGCAATTCGTCATCGCTTTTTGTATCTTCGAAGGGGATTGCGTATTTGATCAATGACGCCTTAACCCGCTCGCGCGGAAACATGGTCGAACCCTTCACGACGGTCGCCGGGCTGATGCCGTTTACGCGGAGTAGAGGAGCATAGGTGACCGCGAGTTCGCGGACGAGGTGGCTCAATGCTGCCTTACTGACGTCATAGGCTTCTGTCCCGCGCTTTGGCACAACGGCGTTCGCCGAACTGGTCAGCACGATACTCCCCGGCAGGCCTTGCACTTCAAATATCTTGCGCGCTTCGTCTGTCAAAAGGAAGTTCGAGGTGACATTCACGTCGAGAGTGAGCGCCCACTGGTCGTCGCTGATGATTCCATTTGGTGAAGTTGGAAATATAGCTGCCGTGTTGATGAGCAGATCGATCCCACCGAATTCGTCTACGGTGGATTGGAGGGCTTCTCGAATCGCCTCGCGCTTGCGAATATCAATCCTGGTCGCGATGGCGACCTCAGCTCCGCCAATAGACCTCGCTTCCTCGGCAACTTGCTGGGCTGCCTCAAGCGATAGATCTGCAACAATAATGTGGGCACCGCGTTGAGCGGCTAAGAGCACTACTTCACGACCGATTCCGCTTGCGCCCCCAACCACCAACACGATTCTTCCGCTCAGTTCCTTTTCAGCAGGTTGACGTTGAATCTTTGCCTCTTCCAGAGCCCAATACTCGATACGAAACGCCTCGCTGGGCGGCAGAGCCACGTAGTTCTCATGCACATTGAAAGCAGTGGTAGGCGTCGCATCACTTGCCTGCGGGAGCACCGAAGGGCACATGCCTTCGTCCATCGCGCCGGCGCCTGCCATCACGTGGACTGCATTTGTATAGAACTCACTTGCTAGGCGAGACGCGGTCTTGCTTTTGCCAAAGCTGAACATTCCGAGGCCAGGTACCAGAACAATCGTTGGATTGGAATCACGCATAGCCGGGGAATCTGGCACAGCATGCGCGCTATAGTAGCGCTCATACTCTGTCCGATACGCCGTCAACGAAGCATCAAAGATCGATTCGATTTCTTGAGCATCCGTCAATGGATTCCAGGGTACAAACAGCGGGCGAATCTTTGTCCGAACAAAGTGATCCGGACAGCTCGTACCGAGATTTGCGAGCCTCTCCGCAGAATGCGAATTTACAAAATCAAGCACATCCGGCGAGTCCACGAAGGTGCCAATCATCCGCTCCTTCTCTGATACCCTGCCGCGCAAGTAGGGCATTATCCCCGTAGCGATTCTCTTTCGCTCGGCAGGTGCACGATGCTTCGAGCCGCCGAAGATCACGTTTTTCTGCTTCGCATGATCGAACACAAATCGTCCTAGCTGGTCGATAATGCTGAGCGTATTCCAATAGCAATCGCGCTGGGTGTCTCCCCATGTGAAAAGCCCGTGACCGCCAAGTATAACGCCGTCACAGCCAGGCATCTGGGCAACCGCCCGCTGCAGCATAAGTGCAAGCTCGAAGCCAGGGCGCTGCCACGGAGCCCAGATTATCTTGTGGCCGAAGCGTTCGTTGAATTCATCAAGTTTTTTTGATCCGTTCGCCGATGCAGCCAGAGCGATTCCCCAGTCTGGATGAAGATGATCCACATGCGGGAATGGGAGAAAACCGTGTAAAGGTGTGTCAATAGAAGCCGCCACAGGATTGTTTCCAAATGTACATAGTGGGTACATCGCAACCATGTCGTCTTCATGCTCGACACCCTTGTAACTTTTTGCCAGTGCCAGCAATTTATCCATATAGAGGGTGGCGAATCCTGAGCGCTTGATGCTTCCCAGATCCCCTCCGGAACCTTTGGCCCAGAGCACGGCCTTTTCTTCGCCATCCAGGGGGTCGGCCTGTCGAAGTTTAGAACTCGTATTACCACCCCCGAAGTTCGTGATTCGGAGGTCAGAACCGAGCAGGTTTGAACGGTAACGCAACAACTCTGCGGGACCTAGAGTCGTCGCAATTGCCTCATCCCAGTCGTCCTTGAGGTAATGTAGTTCTGCATCCATCATTGTCACCCTTCGTTAGTGGAACATTTCTCAATCGAATTCGAAGAGTCCACCGGAAGCGGGCCAATCGTCGAAGGTTGGTTAGAGCTTTTGCCGAGCACCAGTAAAGCAGCTTTTGATCTGGAACAATCTGAATAAATTATTGTCCGGCATGGATGCTCACACCCAGGATCAACTACTGTCAACAGATGAGCGCAAAAGGAAATCCATTACGCAAGGAGAAGCGGTGAGATGTGCCCCTAATTCAACAAACACCGTTCCTTGAGAGGAAAAGATTCTCTCTCAAGGGCATCTGCCTCCTGTTTCAGAAATTCCGTGACCTTTTGCCGAGGCCGCGTTAACCTCCGCTCCTGAAGAATAGGTGTACCAATGAAAAAAGCCAGTTCCAAGAAAATATTCGATGCTCTCGAGTCCTTCCGCATTGAACTTCCCTCGTGGGGCTTTGCCAATACCGGCACCCGCTTTGGAAAATTCATTCAGGCCGCGGCGGCAACTACGACGGAACAGAAGTTCAGCGATGCAGCGCAAGTGCATTTGCTGACAGGCGTGTGCCCGACCCTCGCTCTTCATGTGCTTTGGGATTGCCCTGATGGCGCCCGCAGTACTGAGGAGATAAAGAAATTTAGTGCGCGTTATGGAATCTTGCCGGGTTCAATCAACCCTAATCTTTTTCAAGATCAAGAATATAAGTTCGGCTCGTTTGGTAATCCGAGCCCTGTCATTCGACAACGCGCGCTGCAACACACCAAAGACAGTATCGAGATCGCGCGTCGCTTGAGTAGCCGCGACATCTCCATGTGGTTTGCGGACGGATCGAACTATCCTGGAACCGCAAACATCCGGCAACGCAAGGATTGGTTTACGAATTTTTTGAAAGAATCACACGACGCCCTGTCGGAAGGTCAACGACTGCTTATCGAGTACAAACCATTCGAGCCCGCCTTCTACCACACCGATATTGCCGATTGGGGCATGGCTCTCTTGCTCGCGCGCGCTGCGGGCCCACAAGCGAAGGTATTAGTCGATACGGGGCATCACTATGCGGCTCAAAACATCGAGCAAATCGTTGCGTGGCTGCTTTCGGAGAACATGCTGGGTGGGTTTCACTTCAATGATCGAAGGTACGCCGATGACGACTTGACAATGGGGTCGATCGATCCTTATCAGGTGTTTCGAATCTTCCATGAAATTCGATTCTTCGAATGGGAGAAGGGGCAGAGGGCTGATATCGCCTATATGGTCGATCAAAGTCACAACCTGAAAGGAAAAATTGAGGCGATGATACAGACGGTGACAGTAGCACAGGAACTTTTTTCTAAAGCGGCAATCGTCAATGAGGAAGAGCTCGCGACCGCGCAGACGAATTGCGATCTTATCGCAGCAGAATCGTTGCTACAAGACGCATTCGCGACAGATGTTCGCCCCGCTATTCGAGAATGGCGAAGCGCCAAGGGCCTACCAGAATCACCAATGGAGGCGTTCCGCCAGAGCGGCTATCTAGAGCGGATCACAAAAGAACGATCTCTCCAGAATTCACAAACTGTATCGTCCTATGCCTGATATCACTTAGCTCAAACCGCCATCTCGCTGCGGGTTTGCGTGGTGTTTAGGATCAGAAACGCCAAATCGACGCGTCGGCTAATTGGAGACTTTAGACTTCCGGGTAATCGATTTGCATTGCAAAGGAGTTCTCTTGAAAGCTACACGAAATGAGGACGTGTTCACCCCTGTTTTAGGTCGGCGATCAGCTCTGAAGCAAATCAGTGCGGCATCAATCTTGCCACTAATAGGGGGCCCGACCGTGTCTTGGTCATCGTCTGTATTTATAAAACGGGGAGGTAACAACGCGATCGAGACGCCTGCCATTTCTGCGTCCACACGAGGCCAGTGGGTTGCATATGCAGAGTCGCTCAAGCCATATTTGAGAGCAACACCGCAAGCGCCATTGTCTGTCGTAAAGCCGGTCGCTGATAGCAATCTTTATCTCCGTTGGCGCATGGACGTTCTCATGCCCGGTTCAGATCTTCCGAAAAGCCTTTTTCGCAAGGGAGATAAATTCATTCTCGATTTCGGAGGCCATCGAACGGGTAACTTCCAATTCAGATTAGTGGGTGACGGTGTTTCGGTGGACTCTCCCGTGAGACTTAAGGTCACATTTGGAGAGGTTCCGGGGGACGTGTCTGAGCCCCTTTACCCCTACAAGGGAAGCCTCAGTAGCGCATGGCTTCCGGAAGAGATCATTACCGTCGACTTCTTGCCTCAGCTTGTGCGTATGCCGCGCCGATATGCCTTCAGATATGTCAAGGTCGAAGTACTCGATACCTCTCCGAACTACGGTGTGCGTTTCTTCGACTCGACCGCAATCGCTTTGACCTCGGCGCTGGGTGAGCCTGCCCCGCTTCCCGCGTCTTCAAGCGCATGGATTCGACGCGTTGATGAGGTGAGTATCGCGACGCTTCGCGATTGCATGCAGACAACGTTTGAGGATGGACCGCGCAGAGATCAGCGATTATGGATCGGCGACCTACGTCTCCAGGCAAAGGCTAGTTATGTGACGATGCCCAATCATGACCTGGTAAAGCGGTGTCTCCATCTATTTGCAGGATTGCCGCGCGAGAGTGATGGATTTCTGCCGGCTTGTGTCTTTGAAAAACCGGCTCCCGCCACAACCGGCACGTTCATTCTCGACTATGCCGCCTTGTATGGAGCGATCGTTCTCGACTACCTGAATGCGACAAATGATTTGAAAGCCGCTAAGGAATTGTGGCCGGTCGCTTACCGGCAACTCGAACTCTTGTTTGCGATGGTCGACGAGAGGGGTCTGTTTCAGATTCCCAAGGGGAGTTGGCCTTTCATTGATTGGAACAGGGAACTTGACCGGAGCGCATCAATTCAAGGGGTAATGATTTACTCCGGGCGCAAGTTAAACGAACTGGCACAACTCACCGGACACGCGGACCAGATGAAAACCTTCGTTCCGCTTCTGGACAAGATGACCGCGGCCGCTCACGAACATTTCTATGATCGCGAGCAGCGAGTCTGTATCAGTGGTCCCAACAAGCAGGTTTCGTGGGCTTCACAGGCGTGGCTGACGCTTGCCAATTGTCTCTCTGCGGAAGAGGCTGCTGAAGCCCTTCGGCTGGCCGTGATCGGAAACAAGAATTCGATTCAGCCGACGACCGCGTACTTGTATCATCACGTCGTGGAAGCCATGGTGCAGTGCGGAATGCGGAAAGAGGCCATCGCATTAATCAAGAGCTATTGGGGACAGATGGTCGCAGATGGGGCTGATACGTTTTGGGAAGCGTACAACCCGCAGGACTCGACGTTTTCACCTTACGGAGACGTACACATAAACAGTTTCTGCCACGCATGGAGCTGCACCCCAACTTACTTCTTCCGGGCGCTGCACCTTACAGAGTGAGTTTCCGCCGCAAATTCGTTGATTGAATCTCTCCTTCGGTGTAGTTGGAGACAACGGAGCCGGGCGCGGCAACCATGACCGCTCCCTAGCATATGCGTCATCCCTGCTCACTCACCTCCGCGCGAGGTTCGCACCACTTGAACCACCTTCCGTACGTCCTGATACTCTGCGACCGCTAGAGAGTCTTTGAACGATATGGGCAGGGAAGCCGGGAACCTTAGCCAACGAACAGAACCATGACGGCGGGGGTTTGGAAGGGTCACAGGTTAGCACCGGCCGCATGTCCGATTACAACAGCCGGCTCTGTTCCTCTAGATGCGCAGCCACCACCCCTCGTTCCTTCATCCCGGGATCGGGCAGGGTTAAGCACGGAATATTGGACGGCCAGGTCTCTTATATAAGACACTCCCCGTTTGTAAGGGAGAAGGGGTGTCTGATAAAGAACAAAGAAAGCCTATCGCTGCCAGAATCCACTCCACGCTTCAAAGGCGCGGCTGACGGCGGCGAGATGCTGGCGGAGCGGCTCGAGAGCGGTGGCCGGGTCCACACCGGGTTTCAGCATCAGAAACGTGCGGTGCCAGCTGACGCTGTCCCTGGTCGCAAAGCGGTTCATGCTGAGGGGCAGAAAGACGTCGGTGACGGTTCCCTTTTCGGTTCCAGTGAAATTGCGAGGGCCGACGCCGATGATTTCGAAGCTCTGGTCACCGATGTGGAGCGAACGGCCGAGGATGTGGGGATCGCGGCCGAAGCGATGATTCCAGTAGTCCCAGGAGAGGACCGCATAGGGAGCGACGCCGGGACCGCGGTCATCGGCGGGGGCCAGCAGGCGACCGAGCGTGGGCTCAAGGCCGAAGAGCGGGAACATGTTGCCGGACACATAAGCGACGTGGGCCTTCTCCATGTCGTCCTGGGTGGACCAGTTGATGTCCGTGCGGTCGGCGTCACTTACGGCGATCAGGTCGGCCTGGTCTTTGACAGCATCGCGCATGAGGTTGAAGTCCGGCGTGGCCCAGTGGCCGTCCTCGGCAGGCTTGCCGTATAAGCCTGTCATCTTGTGGGTGAGGACATAGAGTTGGCTGGCGCCGGAGATGGGCAGCGGGCGCCAGAGCAGGGCGTCGATCAGACGAAAGGCGGCGACACAGGAGCCTATTCCGAGGGCGAGCGAAAGCACAGCGGCCACGGACGTGACCTTGTTGCGGCAGAGCTGCCGCGAGCCGAATCTTACATCGGCGAGAAGCGACTCAAGCCACCCAGCAACGCGAATGCTGTGGCTCGCCTCGCGCTGGCGCAGTATCGAACCGAAGGTGCGGCGTACTTCGTCTGGGTCGCGTCCCGACGCAATGGCCTCTTCAACGTGTGAATGCAACTCTTCATCGATCTCGCCGTTCAGACGGTCGCCGCTTACAGCATGCAAGATACGTGACCACAACGACATGTTATGCCTTCCGGAGGACCCGATTGATTGCCAGGCTAACTGACTGCCAGCGCGACTCTTCCGCGCCCAGTTGCTTCTTGCCGGCGGCGGTCAACTCGTAGATCCGGGCTCGGCGACCGGTGTCTTTCTTGATCCACTCGGCGCGAATCCAGCCCGCTTCCTCGATCCGATAGAGCGCCGGATAAAGCGAGCCCTCCTCCGCGCGCAGCACTTCGCCGGATGTATTGGCGATGGCAGCCATGATGGCGTATCCGTGAAGCTGCGGACGCCGCGACAGGATTTTGACCGAGTCGCTGGAAGCGGAACATACGGATATAGATGCCGGTCCCGGCGCAATCTAATGAGTGTCAACACTGCGGCATTTCTTGAGACCCGTGCCGGTATCCACGCACCTGATTACAACTCGTGAGTCTGTCGAAACAGTGACCAATCTTAAGGGAAAGCAAAGTGTGAATTGAAGCAGCGGCCTTCGTGTCTCACGTCAGATGAGCATTGTGGAGCTCAATATCACATGAATACTGGCCTTTCCGATATCCTCAAGGCGCCCGGCTCGCTTGCAATGCGATTACGAGACTCGAGGCGTTTCTGAAGCGCGTCTTCTGTGCGAGCACAAATAGCCAGATCGTTAGGCGTGAGGGTGCCGGTTCACTTGTGTCTAAGCGAGCTTTGGTCTAGCAATAGGTATGTATGAAAAAACCATGCATTTTTACGGTCGGTCATTCCACCCGATCGATCGACGGATTCGTGGAAATATTACGTGCGCATGGCGTTAAAGCACTTGTAGACATCAGATCAATACCCGCTTCGCGACACAATCCTCAGTTCAATACCGATGTGCTCGAGCATTCTCTGCAAGAGAACCACCTGGGTTATCGACACATTAAGGAACTTGGCGGTCTGCGTCGCGCAAGGAAGGATTCGCTCAATCTCGGCTGGCGCAATGCTTCATTCCGCGGTTTCGCGGATTACATGGCAACCCCGGAGTTTTCAGAAGGACTGGAAACGCTCATTGAAATCGCAAGACAGAAAGAAACTGCGATTATGTGTGCTGAGGCGGTGCCGTGGCGCTGCCATCGGTCACTTGTCGGAGACGCGTTGACAAAAAAAGGATGGATAGTACGAGATATCATGAGCCTTGCCGTTGCCAAGACACATCGACTGACGCCGTTTCTAAAGACAAGGAAAGGGCAGCTTATATATCCTGAAGAACGTTTACAAACAAGTTTGATTTCGCAGACCTAGGCGGACCCGTTTGATGGCAAACGTGAAGGCAATGCTATGCTCGACCGCTGTAGCTTTCGGTCTTGAATTGGTTGCATGGTAGCTGCCACTGCGGAATTGACGGTATACCAGACGGTGGCTATCACGGTGAAACTTCAGCTTAAATCAGGTGAAATTATAGATGCGACAATTGACCTTAGCTTGTGACACTTTTCGGGCGCTTGCCCACAATCTCACCGATTTTACGGCTGACTATCTCGAAAGGCTTCCTCAGCTTCCTTCCTACCCGCCCAAGATTAGCGGCCAACAGACGGAACATTTGTTCGCTGGTGAAATCCCTTTGGAGGGGTTAGGCGCTGCTGCTTTCGATTCACTGAACGAAGTGTTTGAACATTCCCGTCCGGCGTCACCTCGATTCTTTGGCTATGTTTTCGGATCGGGCGAACCAATTGGAGCCCTTGGCGATTTCGCGGCAAGCGTGTTGCACCAGAATGCTACGGCCTGGCGATCAGCACCCGCCGCTATCACTATTGAGCGGACCGTGGTTCGTTGGTTGGCGAACGCAGTGGGATGTGACGGATTCACTGGAAGCCTCACTCTCGGGGGTTCAAGTGCGAACCTAATGGGTTTGTGCATGGCCCGAGAAGCAAAGGCTCCTGCAAATCTAACCGGGGTTCGAGGCGGAGTGATCTACTGCTCCACAGAAGCACATATGTCGATTCCGAAAGCGGCCGCTTTGCTCGGACTCGGACACGATGCCGTCAGGTTCGTCGCCGTGGATGAAGCGTTCAGAATGCTGACGGAAGATCTTCGGCGCGCGATTTTGCTGGATTTGCGGAATGGCAAGGTGCCCGTTGCCGTGGTTGCGACCGCAGGGACGACGGCCACCGGCAGCATCGATCCACTGATCGCGATCGCTGACATCTGCAATGAGTTCGGACTTTGGCTGCACGTGGATGGGGCTTATGGCGCGCTCGCATCCCTGGCCATCCCGGATGCTTTTCAGGGACTGGCTCGTGCCGATTCTCTATCTCTCGATCCACATAAATGGCTCTATCAGCCGACCGGATGCGGCTGTCTGCTTTACAGTGATGCTGCCGCCGCGCACCGCGCCTTCGCACACTCCGGAGAATATGCACGTGCTCTGTCTGACGATCCGATTGAAGGTTTTGCTTTCTTCGAAGAATCAATGGAGCTTTCAAGGCCCTTCCGAGCGCTAAAGCTTTGGCTGTCGCTCAGGTACTATGGGCTTCGCGCATTTCAGGAATCAATTAAAGAGGATCTTCGACTAGCCAGGGTTTTGGCGGATTCCATTGATGCTGAGCCAAAATTGGAAAGGCTTGCCCCGGTTGCTCTGAGCGCAGTTTGCTTTCGATTTGTTGGATGTAGCGGAGACATCGATGCGCTAAACCAGTCGATTTTGAGCCAGGTCGTCCGACGCGGCCGCGTCTATATCTCGAATGCCATGATTGGCAGCAGCTTTGCGCTGAGAGCATGCGTCGTCAATCACCGCACAACAGAAGAAGACGTGCAATTTGTTGTGAGCGAGGTGCTCGCAGCAGCCGACGACCTTTCAGGTCAGAAGCAGCCCGGCGAAGGTTAGCTTCGCCGGATCATGCTGATTTTGTCCACAATCGGCTAGGACATCTTCACCGATTCAACATGGATGACGCCACCCTCTTTTGAGCCGGTGACATTGACGCGAAGGTGGTCTTTCTTGGAGGTGTTCTGCAGAATTTTTAGCGCTTCCTGGTTTCCCTTGTCGTCGAATTTCAGGTAGTTCCCGTCTTTGTCGAGTATGCCAAACCCGCTCTTGGCGCAGGTCAGGGCACAATCTCGTGTATGTGAGTCTGGATCGGCTTTGGCCTTAGTCGAGCACTGGGTGTCGACCATTGAAACATTGCTCCAATCTTGGGCGGCAGCGAGCGCAGGTAGCGCGATCGCCAGGATCGTTAGCAGACAAATCTTTTTCATGATGTGGATTCTCCTTTTGCTGTTCGACGTAAAGTTGACTACGCGAAATGTTCGACTGCATTCGTTTCGGAAACGCTATGGTCGGCACTGAGGGCCTGATCGCGCTCGCGAACTTCAGTAAGCTTGGCCAACACAAAAGCTCCCAACGAAATCTCGACATCGCGTACCGCTATGTCGAGAAATAGCCCTTGGGTTACCAGACTTGCGGCAATCGCCAACGACCACGCCATGACGATGTAGGCCGCGTAGCGCGTGAACCGGCTGAACACCAGCAGGCCCGCCACGATCTCCACCGCGCCCGCGATGTGCATAAAAGCCGGGTCAGAAATGTGAAGCAGCCGCGGAATGATTGGGTTGAGGTACATTTCCCAATTGGTAAGCAGGTTGAAATATTTGTCGAGCCCCGCGAGTATCGGGGTTAGTCCCAGCCCGACGCGCAGCGTCCACCAGGCGTGGTTGAGTCGGGGATCGGATCGCATGATTACCTCCACTGCTCAATAGAGCGGCGAGGATGTCATCGGTTACACAGGAATCAATGTAACCATCGAGTGCTGTGGCCGCTCCAATGAGTAGAGCGAAGTATGAAGGAGAGGCGATGAGCATTGTGCCCATTTTAGAAAAAGCGCGAGTCGAAAGCTGGACTGACGAGGAAATTGTGCGTCGTGTGCTCGAAGGAGACCTGGTCTTATTCGAACTCCTCATGCGCCGACACAATCAACGCGTTTATCGCGCAATACGCAGTATCCTTCGCGACGACGGTGAAAGTGAGGACGTCATGCAGGAAGCGTACGTCCGGGCGTATGAGCATCTTGCACAATTTGAAGGTCGCGCGCAGTTCTCAACATGGCTAACGCGAATTGCCGTCAATGAGGCGCTCAAAAGATTAGCCGATCGCGGAAGGCTCGATCCGCTTGACGAGGAACAATACGAGGGGGAGGACGGAACTATGGCAGCGTTTCAATCACATTCGCCTACTCCAGAAAGCAACGCTTCCAATAGTGAACTGAAAGATCTGCTGGAAGAGGCGATACTGGCCCTGCCGATTACCTATCGCGCAGTCACCGTCTTGCGCGATGTGGAGGAGATGAGCACGGCGGAAGCCGCTGAGGTTCTTTCAATCACTGAAACAAATGTGAAAGTCAGGCTGCATCGAGCTCACGAGCTATTACGCGGAGCACTCTTCGCGCGCGCTGGAGCAACCAGCACGCAGGCATTCAGGTTCCATGCATCCCGGTGCGACCGCGTGGTTCGGGGCGTTTTTGAAAAACTGGACCTGAACAACTCCAACGACTGAAATGATCGACGCAAGGCCACATCGTGCAGGGTCGGTCATCCGGATGTCGCAGTGTACATTTCCGATTTGATAGCGGTCGGGCACATCACCGCAGAGGGTTCCCATCGAGGAGAAAAACGATGAAACCCACACAAAGACTTCATGAACGACCGTGGTTCCGTAGCATCGCGCGTGCTATGAGATTTGCACAATAACCTATATCGTGTCACGATACAAATATGGGCAACCAATCAGCGACGCCTGATCCTGACTTACTTCTCAAGACATTAGCTGAGTTTCGCTATGAGCTGCGACGCTTTTTGCTCTTTAGCGAAAGCGCAGCTCTGGAAGCAGGATTGCAGCCTCAGCAGCATCAACTTCTTCTCCAGGTGGCAGGCGCCCCCGAGGATACAGATTTAACGATTGCGTATGCCGCCGAGCGGCTTGGGCTAAAACACAACAGTGCTGTGGAACTTGTCGACCGCTCAGAGCGCGAAGGACTGGTGGAACGTAGGGCTGATATGAATGACAAGAGGCGCGCAATTCTGCGTGTCACTCGCAAAGGCAAACTCGTTCTTGGCCGACTCGCTGGGAGCCATGCAGAGGAGTTAAATGAGCTGGCTCCCCGTCTGACAGGGGCGTTGAAGCACATCTCCTTCAATGCTCACAGATCAAACAAAGTGGAGGCTCGATGAAGTCGCGCCCATCTGCATTACGCGACTTTACAGTAGACCGCCGAGTGTGGCTGCTGTCCGCTGTGGCACTAGTTATCGGCGCAGGCGGTGCGGCCTTGGCTGTGCTCTTGTTGCGAGCTATTGCATTGGCAACGAACGTCTTCTACTACCATCGGTTAAGTCTGGCGATGGTGGGGCCGGCGGGGTCGACGCTTTCACCGTGGATCATGCCGCTGGTTCCGATGGTTGGCGGATTGCTGGTAGGGCTCGTTGCGCATTATGGCTCCGATAAGATTCGAGGACACGGAATTCCGGAGGCAATTGAGGCGATCTTGCTGCGCGGCGCCCGGGTTGACCCGAAGGTAGCTTTACTCAAGCCCCTTTCAGCGGCGATCGCGATTGGATCTGGTGGCCCATTTGGCGCGGAAGGACCGATCATCATGACCGGCGGAGCCTTTGGATCGCTGGTCGCACAGTGGCTGCATCTCACCGATGCCGAGCGCACCACGCTGTTGGTGGCTGGCGCGGCTGCCGGCATGTCGGCGACATTTGCCGCTCCCATCGCTGCAATTCTAATTGCGGTTGAGTTGCTGCTTTTTGAGTGGCGGCCGCGCTCACTGGTGCCGGTCGCGGTGGCAAGCGTTGTCGCCGCTGCGTTGCGCGTCGGCTGGCTCGGGCCAGGTCCACTCTTCCCCGTTGATCTCCATTCGACGATTCCATTGGGACGCACCTTGCTTCTGGCCGCTCCACTGGGCATGGTCGTAGGTCTTGCTTCGGCTGGCCTGAGCCGTTTAATGTATAGCTTTGAAGATGGATTTGAGCATGTCTGTGGCCGGTTGGGATTGCACTGGATGTGGTGGCCCGCAATTGGCGGCATCGGCATCGGCTTGGGCGGCTTCTTTTTCCCACGTGGCTTGGGCGTCGGATACGACAATATTGCCGAGCTGCTGCGCGGGAATGCCCCGATCGCGTTGTTGGTTGGCCTCCTTGTCGCCAAATCGCTGATGTGGGCATTCTCTTTGAGTTCGGGAACTTCGGGTGGCGTGCTGGCGCCTCTGTTGATGATTGGTGCGGCGTTGGGTGAATCAGTGGCACAGTTGGCGCACTTGCCAGGAGAGACACAAGCGCTCTGGGCTTTGATGGGGATGGGAGCGATGCTCTCGGGCGCTCTGGGCGTTCCGCTCACTGCGATCCTATTTTCGATTGAGTTGACCCACGCGCTGCCGGCGCTGCTGCCTCTCGCGCTGGCATGTACGGCTTCGTACCTAGTAACCTCGCTGGTCATGCCTCGATCGATTCTGACAGAGAAGCTGAGTCGCCGGGGGTACCATTTGTCGCGCGAATATGGTGTAGACCCGCTGGAGATGGTGAGCGTGGCGGACGTGATGACGGAAATGTCTCCGCACGCCGAGACCGGAGATGCGCTCCCTGAAGCATTACCTGAGGTCCTTGCTTACACGGACGAGACCTGCAGAGCCGTGGCGGAAGAGATGGCAATCACTGGAGTCATGAGCATGCTCGTGGTGGATCGGGAAACGGGCCGGGTACGCGGGAGTATCAGCGCACAGGAACTGTTGATTGGACGAAGGCGTCATGTAGACCGGGAATTGGAGAGAAGCAGTACATTCCGTTCCGGATGAGGACGCAAGAGATGATGGGGCAGCTTCAATTTAATTGTGTAGCCACAGGCAGTTTGCATCGACGGGATCGAAAGGAATGCGTTGTTGGATGAGAGTTCGCGATTCATAGCGAAGCTGCGGGACGTTTCTTGGAGGTGTGAAGTGTCGAAACGTCCTTTTCTGGACTCCGGCGACAACGCCAGCTGTGGTGCTGTAATGTGGGCTGGCGTCCTAAGTTTTGACTGCGTTTCCATTCTGTGCTCGTTAAACAACTTTGATTGATGGGGCCTGACATAAGTGCCTTTCGATGTCACAAATCGATTTGCGAGGATTACGGGCTCTGAAAAGCGGGCTTCAGCTTGGCTCAGCAGCTTGGCATCTCTCGTTGTTTTGCTGGTGAATGCCCGACAGGCTTCCGCGGGTTCCCCGACGAGTATCTTTGATCCTGCCGCCACGCCCGCGCACTCGATCTTTAGCCTCTCGATGCTTGTGCTGTCGGTGACGCTCATCATTTTTCTTGTTGTCGCCGGGCTGTTGCTCTACGCCCTGATCCGATTCCGAGAACGTTCTACGGACTCGGGCCGGGATCCTGCGCAGGTCTACGGCAGCAATCAAATCGAACTTTCGTGGACGGTGGTTCCCATCCTGATCGTGGTTATGTTGTTCTTATCCACCACGCGCGTCATTTGGGAGACTGAAGCCAAACCCAAGCCCGATAACGCCTTGGACGTCACTGTGATCGGCCACCAATTTTGGTGGGAGTACCGATATCCGAAGCAGGGCGTCGTCACTGCAAACGAACTGCACATCCCCATCAGCGATCCCCACAGCCCCACACCAACATATCTTGAAATGTCGTCGGCGGATGTTACGCACAGTTTCTGGATTCCCCGGCTCGCGGGTAAGACGGACTTGATTCCGAACAGGGTCAACACTATGTGGCTTGATCCGTCCGAGGCGGGCTTGTACCTTGGTCAATGCGCCCAGTACTGCGGTACCCAACACGCAAAGATGCTTTTGCGCGTTTACGCACAAACCCCGCAGGACTTTGCCGCATGGGTCAAGCACCAACAGCAGCCTTCACGTGCAGATCTATCTGACCAACCGCAGGCGGATGAGGGTCGGAAGGTTTTTCTTCACAATGCGTGTATCAACTGCCATACGGTGACGGGCACGGTCGCGACCGGGCGCTTCGGGCCGGACCTCACGCATCTCGCCAGCCGGGATACGATCGCCTCGGGAGCCATTCCAAACACGCCGAAACAACTGAGGGCCTGGATCGCCAATCCGGATGAGTTTAAGCCCGGATCGCTGATGCCGGCCATGCATTTGAACAATCACGACCTGGATGCGGTTGTGGCATATCTTACGACGCTCCACTAACCATCGATTGGAAAGCAGAGCAGCATGGCCAAGGAAGCCCCAGTCTTGGAAGCGATAGACCAGACCGCACCCGCGAGCCACTCCTCCGGGCCCGGCGTCGTATACGAGTGGCTCACTACCGTAGACCACAAGAAGATCGGCATCATGTACATCGTTTATGCGCTCATCTTTCTGGTCCTCGCCGGAGCGCAGGCGCTGCTGATGCGGATTCAGCTGGCGGTTCCGAACAATCACTTCGTCACTCCACAGGTCTTCAACCGGCTGTTCACCATGCATGGCTCGACCATGGTGTTCTTCGTCGGAATCCCCATCCTGTTTGGATTCGGGAACTATCTGATCCCGCTCATGATTGGCGCCCGCGACATGGCCTTCCCCAGGTTGAACGCCTTCAGTTTCTGGATATCGGCATTCGGGGGAATCCTGCTCTATCTGAGCTACTTCGCCGGTAGTGGCCTCTATGGAGCAGGTTCCGCTCCTGACGTCGGATGGTTCGCTTATGCGCCTCTGACCGCAAAGGTGTTCTCGCCGGGGCACAGCACGGACTACTGGACGCTTTCGATTCTAATGAGCGGCATCGGCACCACCGGAACCGCTATCAACATTGTCGCTACCGTAATCTGCATGCGCTGCAAGGGCATGACAATGACGCGCATGCCACTGCTTGTATGGCTCCTGCTGGTTACCAGTTGCATGGTCTTCGTTGCCGTCAGCCCGCTCACGGCCGCGCAAATCATGCTGACTCTGGACCGCTATCTCGGTTCTCATTTCTTCGACACGCAGGCCGGCGGTTCCGCAGTCCTGTGGATGCACTTCTTCTGGATCTTCGGTCACCCGGAGGTCTATATCCTTGTCCTTCCTGCCTTCGCATTCATCAATGAGATCGTACCTGTCTTCTCGCGGAAAGCGATCTTCGGTTATTCCGCCATGGTCGCCGCGTCTGTGGGCATTGGCTTCATAAGTCTCAGCGTGTGGGCCCATCACATGTTTACCGTCGGCATGGGCCCGGCGGGGAACACTTTCTTTGTATTCGCCACCATGGTTGTGTCGGTGCCTACAGGCATCAAAATGTTCAATTGGCTGGCCACCATCTGGGGTGGAAGGGTCAGATTTAGAACTCCGATGATGTTTGCGATTGGCTTTCTCTTCCAGTTTCTGATGGCCGGACTTACCGGCATCATGCTGTCCGCAGCACCATTCGACTGGCAGTTGAGCGCGTCCTATTTCGTTGTGGCCCACTTCCACTACGTTCTGGTCGGCGGAATCCTTTTCGCCTTGTTCGCGGCTTTCTATTACTGGTACCCCAAGATCACGGGGCGCATGATGAGCGAGACGTTGGGCAAGTGGCACTTCTGGCTTTTCATTATCGGTTTCCATCTCACCTTCGACTTCATGCATATTCCAGGGCTTCTTGGAATGCCAAGGCGCATTTATACATATGAAGCAGGGCGCGGGTGGGAGTACTGGAATCTGATCGTCGGGATTGGTGCAATGGTCCAGGCCATCGGCACATTGATCTTTGTCTACAATCTCGTTCACTCCTATTTTCGCGGGAAGATTGCCGGACCGGATCCATGGGATGCCTGGACGCTGGAATGGTCAACAGCTTCGCCGCCACCTTCGTACAATTTTGCTGTTGAGCCAAATGTAGGCAGCCGCAGGCCTCTGTGGGATCTAAAGCATCCAGAGGATCCAGATTCGAGTTATGAATGATGCAGACTCCGGTGACCGTTCCCGTCAGCGTCAATTCTGAAGCCCCGTGGGTGCTGCCCAATCGTGGCATCGTGGGCATGTGGTGCCTGATTGCGGCCGAAGCGGCCATCTTCCTCATTTTTGTCGTTGCCTACATCTACTACCTGGGCAAGAGTCTGACCGGGCCACTGCCTGCACAGATATTGGAACTGCCAATTGTCGGTACGATCTGCCTTTTATCGAGCAGCTTAACGGTTCACGAGGCGGTAAGTGCGCTTCGGAAAGGTAAGGTCCAGCGCTGTACCGTTGCACTGGCTGTCACGGTGCTCCTTGGCGCGGCCTTCTTATGGACAACGGCTGCTGAGTGGCATCACCTCATCTATGAAGAAGGGTTTACGATTCGCACCAATTTGTTCGGAACGACTTATTACTCCCTGGTTGGTCTGCACGCATCGCACGTCGTGGTTGGGCTTATTTTCTTAACCGTTACCTTCCTGTTCAGTGTGAGCGGACGGCTTGGGGAAATGCACGCAGAACGGCTTGAAGTGCTGTCGCTTTACTGGCACTTTGTCGATGCGGTATGGGTCGTCGTGTTTCTGGTTGTGTATGTACTTGGGCGATAGCAGTTCGATGGGCAAGCCCGGACGGGAATCAACGCCATGATGCAGTCTGACAATCAAAACCGTGATGGCCATACCACTCGAGCACATGCGGGAGCGGTACAGCTTCCCGCCCCTACCATCTGGCCGATCGTGTTTGCCTTCGGGCTAGCGCTGATCTTCACAGGCATGGTTACGCATTGGATCATGAGCCTCTTAGGGGCGTTGCTTGTGATTCCAGGAATTGTGGGCTGGTTTCTTGAGGTGCTGCCGCGAGAGCATCATGTCTATGTTCCCGTGAGCGCAGAGATTATTCCGGTGGTCGGCACGCACACCACGGGCGCCCAAAGGCCAGCCGGGCCCAATCACCGCAAACTGCTGCCGATTGAAACCTTCAGCATTACGGCGGGAATCAAGGGAGGCCTTGCCGGAGGGACTGCAATGATTGTGCCCGCTGCCCTGTACGGACTCATTCGGTATCACAGCACCTGGTATGCCGTGAACCTGCTTGCAGCGGGTGGTTTTGTCAGTTGGGCCGGGGAGAGTGATGCCTTTCTTGCGCAGTTTCATCCGCTCGGCTTGCTTGCGGCGACTGGGATTCACACAACGGCCTCGCTGCTGATCGGTTTGCTTTACGGAGCCATGCTGCCCATGTTTCCGCGAAAGCCCATCGTCTCCGCGGGATTTATAGCGCCCTTTCTGTGGACCGGCCTGCTCTACTCGGCCCTCGGCGTCATCAGCCCCATCCTGGACAGGCGCATCAATTGGCTGTGGTTTGTAATCTCCCAGATCGCCTTTGGACTGGTGGCGGGATTCGTAGTCAATCGGCAGGTCAAGGTGCGGACTGCACAGTTCCAGGCTCTTCCATTTGCAGTTCGAGCTGGACTGCATACCAGCGCCAAGGACGAAGGGCCTGACCATCCATGAACCTGAGGCCAACTCGACTCGCCTTGATCAACGTGCTTGTTACGGCAGCAGGACTTTCTGTCTTTGGATGCGGGCCCATCCCTGGTCGTCCGGGCCCAGGGCCTCAGGTGGCGCGGCCGGAACAGGTCCTGGAGTTCGCCGTGTTGTACCAGACAAACTGTTCGGCCTGTCATGGAGACAACGGCAAAAATGGAGCTGCAATTGCGCTCGCCAATCCAGTCTATCTCGCGGTCATTGGCGAAGGTGACCTTCGCGAAATCACCTCGAAAGGTGTTGGGGGGAAATTGATGCCTGCCTTCGCCAGGAGTGCAGGCGGCACTCTAACCGACCAGCAGATCAGTATCCTGGCGCATGGAATGATGCTGCAATGGAGCAAGCCTGCGCTTCTTTCAACGCCGGGTACGCCTACCTATCGGGCATCAGTGCCTGGCGACGCAGAGCGTGGTGAGCAAGCTTTCCGAGTGTTCTGTGCCTCATGTCACGGTGCTCACGGCGAAGGGATGACAGCCACGATCAACGGCAAGAGAACGAAGGTGGGCTCCATTGTCGATGAGTCGTATCTGGCCCTGGTCAGCGATCAGGCCCTGCGCAGTTTCATCATTGCCGGCGTTCCGGGAGGGGTGATGCCAGACTGGCGCGCCGACGCAGCACTTCCCATGACCGACCAGCAAATCACGGATGTGGTCGCCTGGCTGGCCGCCAAGCGCACAGCAGATCCTGGACAACCTTACGCAGTGCATCCCTGATCCGCGTTCCATCGACGACCTGGCAGGAGTTGAACGAATGAATCCGAACGAATCCAATCCGCAGCCCATTTCGCAGGATGATCAAAGCAGCGAACAGCCGATGAAGACTGAGGCGAGCCGTGCAAAACACACACCGCACTCGCGGCGCGCGTTCTTGTTCAAGCTGTCGCTGCTTGCCAATGGCGCTGTCGGCGCCGTGCTGGCGGTTCCCATCTTCGGCTACCTGCTGGGACCAGCCCTCAGAAAGAAATCCTCCGATGAGTCGTGGGTTGGCCTTGGACGCGTGAGCGGTTTTCCTGAAGGCGAAACGCGACTGGCTACATTCCGCAACCCCGTGACTACGGCCTGGGACGGGCAAACAGGCGACGTTCCCTGCTGGGTTCGCCACACTTCGGGCGCAACATTTCAGGTGTTTGCCATCAACTGCGCACACCTTGGTTGCCCAGTGCGCTGGTTCTCTGAATCCAAGCTATTTCTGTGCCCCTGTCACGGAGGAGCGTACTACGAAGACGGTGCTCGTGCGTCTGGCCCGCCGGAGCGTGGACTCTTTGAATACGAACACAGGATTGTGGGAGACGCGCTTGAAATCAGCGCTGGGAAGATGCCCACACTTGCGGCACGAGTCTCGACGCCGCAAGCCCTGATCGAGATTGCAGGTGTTGGAGCGAAGAATGGTGCGGCCGGAGTCTCGAAGCCTGAAGCGCAGAACTTGAAACCGAGGTGCGGGTCATGCCAGGGATGAAGCAAGCAGGGCTTCGCGTGTATCAGTGGTTTGAAGACCGTCTTGGCCTCGGAAAGCCCATCATCGATGCGGCGGAACATGACGTGCCCGCGAGCACTGCCAGTTGGTGGTACGTCTTCGGCAGCGCGGCCACAGTCTTGCTGGTTTTGCAGATAGTGACGGGAGTTCTGCTAGGGCTTGTTTATTCGCCATCGGCGGGGCAGGCCTGGTCCAGCCTTGAGTTTCTCGACCATACCATCAGACTGGGCTGGTTTCTGCGCGCCATGCATGGGTGGGGATCGGACTTCATGATCGCCATTGTGCTGATCCATCTGGCACAGGTCTTTCTCTTCGGCGCGTACAAGTTTCCTCGCGAACTTACCTGGATCGTCGGTGTCTTTCTACTTCTGCTGACGCTGGGAATGGCGTTTACCGGGCAGGTTTTGCGCTTCGACCAGGACGCCTATTGGGGCCTCGGCATCGGAGCGTCGATCTTAAGCCGTGTCCCCTGGATCGGCGGCTCTCTGGTCAACCTCATGCTCGGCGGACCTATCATCGCCGGACCCACATTGACGCGCTTCTTCGCGCTGCATGTATTCATTATTCCAGGCCTCCTGGTGGCCTTGGTCGGCCTGCACTTGTGGATGGTTCTGCGCCTTGGTATCAATGAATGGCCCATGCCGGGACGCATCGTGAGCAAAGCCACTTACGCCCGCGATTACCAGAAACTGACAAAGGAAACAGGCATCGCCTTCGTGCCAGATGCTGCCTGGAAAGATGCCATCTTCGCGGCCGCGATCCTATTGGCGGTGATGGCTTGCGCTTTTTACTTCGGCCCCTTCGGTCCCACCGGCCAACCGGATCCAACGATCATCCAGACAGCTCCTAAACCGGACTTCGCGTTCCTCTGGATATTTGCCGTTCTAGCCTATCTCCCTCCAAGTCTTGAAACTCCGGTGCTGTTCATCGCGCCGGTCTTGATTGTCGGAGCCATGCTGCTGTTGCCGCTGGTGTCAAGTCAGGGTGAGAAGCACTGGTCACGCCGGCCGGTCGCGGTGTTGATGGTCGCGGTCATCGCGGTTACGCTTGGCATTTTGACCCATCTGGGCACCTACACCCCGTGGAGCCCAATCATGGATGCATGGACAGCGGATCCCATTCCAACCGTATATTTGCAGGATCGCACGCCCTTGGAGAGGCAGGGGGCGCTCTTACTTCAGGATAAGCAGTGCCGCAACTGCCATTCTGTCGGCGGTAAAGGTGGACTGCGCGGGCCCGCACTGGATGGCGTCGCCAACCGTATGACGGAAGATCAGATCATTCGGCAGGTGCTGCAAGGTGGAGGCAACATGCCAGCCTATGGCAATGCTCTCAACCCATCGGAGACCACGGCCCTGGTTCGGTTCCTGACCACGCTGCGTCCCGAGAACCAGCCAGCCGCATTCGATGCATCGAGAAAAATGGTGACAAGCGAACGACCACCCGCCGCCCCAACCGGCGCACACTAGCGTCGCGGGCATCCGTCTTCATGGAATCCGCTTCCCAGGCAATCTTCGAAGAGTGGTCGCCACCTATCCTCCTCACCGGGGCCCTGATTCTTGTCGCTCTGATCTATCTGCGCGGTTGGTTCCAGATTCGAAAGTCACGATCGTCGCAATTTCCAAAATGGCGCCTCGCATCATTCCTCCTTGGCATCGCCGTCATCTGGCTGGCGATAGCGTCTCCCCTCGACGGCTTCGCCGACGCACTGCTGAGCGCGCACATGGTGGAGCACCTGCTGCTGATGTCGTTTGTTCCGCCATTGCTGCTCATCGCCTGGCCCGTAGTTCCCATTCTTCGTGGCCTTCCACGCGGATTCACCAGACATATAGTTGGACCGCTCATTCGTCCGAGAAAGCTGCGGCAACTGGGCCATTGGCTCGTCACGCCCATCGTGGCCTGGCTTGCAATGAATATTACGTTCCTGGCCTGGCACTTACCGGCAGCTTACGACTTCGCACTTGAGCACGAACACTGGCATGAGTTCGAGCATCTCAGTTTTCTGGGCACATCGATCTTTTTCTGGTGGCCCATCATCCGCCCATGGCCATCGCGAGCCAAAGGAATTGGTTGGTTCATGCTCCCCTACCTGGTGTTAGCGGACATCGTGAACACCGCGCTGTCTGCGTTTCTCGCATTTTGTGAGCGGCCCGTCTACGATTATTACCTGAAAGAGCCTAACGCATTCAACATCGCACCGGCGGTCGATCAACGAGTCGGCGCAGTGATCATGTGGGTCATTGGATCACTGGTCTTTCTCGTCCCCGCCGTTTTAATCACCTACAGAATCCTGCAACAGCACGAGAGACCTCGTGCTTAGCATGAGGCAGACGCGCTGGTGGATCCGCTGTAAACGGTACCGAAAACCGGATGAATAAATCGTCAGTTCGTCCAAAGCGCTATGAAAACCATCGCTAGTTTGGGAAGGTAGCTAAAGAGATTGGTGAAGACACTCACTCCAAATGGAAGATACTGCTAGCCACGACAAACTATCAATACGGTCGAGAATGCAACGCCTCCAAGGGTTGGAGCCCTACGGATCCACCACACTACCGGCAGATCGGCCACAAACGTTAGAAGCGAATAAATCGCTGGGCTGTGATGTTTCTTGCGGCGGTCGGCTTCTGTGGGCAGCTTGCGCCGCACCTTGGGCTTGATAACTTCCTGATCGAGCCGGTCTGCTTTAGTGTCCTCATGTAGACGAATTTCAGCGCCGACTTGGCTCCCTGGACCGTTCCCCATGCAAGCTTCCGCTCGTTGAGACGATGCACTAGAAACTCCGAACATCCTCGGGACCGAGTTGATCGGGTGACTTGTGGAAGTATTTTGCAAACTCGGCAACGGTGTGCGTGTAGTGGCGAACCGTGCGCTCGGAGAAGTTCCGCAGCCGGAGATCCTCGTGCATACGCTGGCGTAGATGTGTCATGGACACCTCCTTTGGTGTCCAACACTCTATCCAGACACCACGGAGGCTTACGCTGCCGCGCTAGCGGCTTAGTGCAAATCGCCCAATGCGCTCATCAAATGCAGAATAATTACGGAAATCTTAATCCTTTATTGTGGTGGGCGTAAGAACACCTACCGATCCGTCGTTGATCTTAAAGGCTGAACCGGTTCGTAGTTGCTTGAAACGGGATCGCGCTTCAAGCAGGCCAAAAATGTGTCGGTGAGCATTCGCATGTCTGCCGATGGACTGGCTTTACACATATAGCACATATCGAGATGTGCCTTCGCAGGCTTGATGTGTTCCGCATAGAACGAATCCAAATCGTGTGCAGGGACGTTGCGAAGGATCTCTTCCTCATGTCGGAAGACAAGAGTGGCCGCTCCGGAAATTCCAGGTCTGTACGGCATATTGAGCAATTCGGCGTAACGGGGGAGCTTGGGCCGAGGGCCAACCAGGCTCATATCGCCGCGGAGTATGTTATAAAACTGCGGCAGTTCATCCAGCTTGAGTTTGCGCAGGAATCGGCCCAGGTTAGTAACTCGAGTGTCGCCGTCTTTGGTTAGCCCGATGCGCTGGACCTGTCTGCTGTTTGTTGTCATGCTACGGAACTTGTAAATTCGGAAGAGACGTCCTCCCAGTCCCACTCGCTCCTGGCTGAAAATCGCGCGGCCGTGCGAGGTAAGCCGTATACATGCAGCGATAATTATCATTGGCGCCGCTGAAACAATGAGAACTGAGACCGCAATCGAGATATCAATGATTCGCCGGGTGCGGGAGAGGCTCCAGACACTTGCTGGAGGGTTGTCTAAACATGCTTCAAACGATAAATCTCGATTTCGCCCGCAGGGAGAAATAAAACGCGGGCTATTAAGCTTATAAGATTCTGAGACACTGACTCTCAGCGCACTTTGCACTTTTAGGACCCATCCTGTCACACTTAACACTTTGAAACTGAATTCCGATAAGTATAAAGGCTAATATCCATCGAAATCAAGGTTATTAATCAATGATCGATTGTGAACTGTTAGTCAGTGAATTTGTTGCTAAGTCCCGACTTACATGAAATCGCAATCAATTCTTACTAATGATACTTAGACCAGTCACTACTATTTGAGAGCATTTACTTCAGCGGCGCTTAACGAGGACTGAGATATAGCTTGAGTCCAGGCCAAAGCTTGACTTACGGCCGAAGGGCGCAATGGTTTTTCCGGTACGATGACGCTATCGCCCGGATGCAGACGCAGTTTGCTGGGTCCGTTCCCAAATAGCGATGATTTGGACTCCCGGCTAGTCACCGTTCCGTCCGCCGCCAAAACGAAGATGTGTTTACGATCAGCGTCGCGACTGGGCCCCCCGGCAAGATGAAGGTATTCGTCCACTCTTGCACCTTCGTGAAATAAAAAGGCATGAGGGTTGAAGACCGCACCGAGCACTTGTACGGTCGCCGGGGTGAAGGGAATCACAAGCCGGTCTCCGTCCTCAAGGGCTATGTCTGGAAGTTTGTAGCCTGCGCCGTCCCGAATGTGCAAATTGAGCACGATCCTGCCAGTAGCGTGAATGCTGCGAATGCGTACGATCATTTCGCGATTCTTCACTTGCGCCTGGTCGCTGGCGACGCTATTCACGCCTCCAACCGATCCCGTGGAATTGCGAACAAGTTGATGCTCTAGCTGATCGGCTGACTCTTTCAAGTGCTCTTCCTCGAGCACCCGCGTGCTCTTGCGGGTAAAGGTCGCTCCATAAAGGTAGGCTTGACCAGTAAGCCCGCCCGCGCGCTCGACCACGGACCGCAAGGTCTCACTTGCCGTACTGCTGTACACACCCGGATGTAGGAATTCTCCTTCAAGGGTGACATATTTTGTCTGCTCATTGATAGGTATTCGAATGTCTTCCTGGGAGAAGATGGTGATAACATCACCGGGCATCAAGCTAAGATCCTGTGACTTATCATGGTCGAGCACTAACTTACTCAAGCTGAACGGCATCAGTGACGTTGTCATCGTCGATGGCGCCAACCGCTCGATCACTGCATAGTTCCAATTAGTTTGCGCCGCTGGACTCTCCACGGCAGGTGCCTTCACTAGTGCGTTTGCAGCCAACCCAGGTTGGTCGAATTCCGGAGATGGAAGGCCGAGTTTGGTGCGACTCCACCAGTAATCGCGCTTCAAAATTGAGTCACGGTCTGGCATCAAGTCGCTCAAGCGCATGCCCTCATGCCATTTAAAGTGGCCCGAATTCGCCACTGCTCCGCGCAATGTTACCGAGTCGTGGTAAGTAGAGACGATTGAATCGACGCGCAAAATATCGCCGTCCGCCAGGAGAGAAGCCAGCCCCGCCGCGTCGGCGGCGACGTCAAAAGCGCGACGTTGTGAGTGGTCCTCAATGCGGTCCAGAGACAAGTGTCCGCCGGAAGCTATCGTCGATTTCCCGCCGGCGGCGTTGAGCAGATCGCCAAGCGACTCTTTACCACGCAATTCAAAGATCCCTGCTTCGCGCACGCTGCCTAGCAACGCAACTTGTGGTCCCGCAGGCGGAATGTAAAGTACGTCCCCTGGTTGTAGTTGTGCGTCCCCGGTTTTGTCGCCTTTGACCAATAGCGCGTAAAGATCAAAATCCGTAATTACCGCGCCAGAGCGTTTCAACAAAACGTGGCGCATGGAACCCGAAGCTGCCGGACCGCCGCTTGAGAAGACCGCGTCGACCAGCGAACTGAGCGCGCTCACTGTGTATTCTCCTGGGCGATGCGCTAGTCCGGTCACATAAATCTGAATGGAGTGGATCTCCCCCATGTCCACACTGATCTCGAAGTTGCGATACACACGCCCCATGACGTCGCGCAGATGGCTGCCGACGGACGAAAACGGCAGGCCGGCAACATGCACGGCGCCAATCTTGGGGAGATAAATTTCTCCTTCGCGGCTGACGCGTAGATTTGCACTGAAATTAACTTGACCCCAGACGCGAACGCGCAGCTCGTCATCCGTACCGATGATGAGTTCCCCTGGAGCAGGTCCACGCTCAAGCGATCCAAACGATGTTGGCAGAGAAATGAAAAGCTTGGCCCCGTAGATAGGCAGCATCTGCCCAGTTGAGGCGGCCACAAACCGCTGAAATTCAGTGGGCGGTTCAGCTTCAGTTGCCATGGGACTGCGCAGGTTGTTGCGCTTTCCGGCCCCGCCTTCGATTGGGCTAGTGTCGTTTGAGAGACTCCGCATTGACTGGCGATCGTCAGTCGTCGGCGATTCAACCTGAGGGCCGCTCTGAATATTTATCGAGGCTGGAGATCGATTTGTCTGGGAAGAAATACTGGGCATGACCCCACAGCCAAGCGCATCGGCGACGCTCCCACTCGGGCACTGTGCATACATCGCGGGAAGCATAAAGGCAAAAACTAAAGCGATGCCTAGCCGGCAGGCGCTGCTTCGGCGCTGAGGGTGAATGCGATGAGAGGAGGGGCTCATTGTTAATGCAAGGATACGAATTAACCCCTGCGCCCCGTGTGACATGAATCACAGTAGATCGAGTTAACACCTCATAGAGTAGTAGATGAAAGTAAATCCCTTAGCGGCTGGCGTACGCGACTTCCTGCTGTTAGCGGCGGGCGTACGCGACTTCCGGCTGATTGCGGCGAACGGCAATCTAGCAGTCAAACTAGAGTCCTTTCTAGCGAAAGCATCGCCATCAAAAGGGGCTGGGTACTAATGCTCGTCAGTGACTAAAGCACATCCCTTTTGCAAAGAGAGAAACGTGGCGACAGAAGTACTGGTACCGAGAAACAGAGCACCTATCACTGCCAGTGGCAGCCTGCTGACCTGGCTCAGGGTGGCGATCCGGTGGCAAAAGCTGATCGTGATCGTGACCCTCGCCATCATCGTCTTAAGCGTCGCTGTCGCGTTGTTACTGCCGAACATCTATACCGCCACGGTGGTCATCCTTCCCCCGCAGCAAGGCGGGTCTGCTGGAGCAGCGATGATGGCGCAATTAGGCAGCATGGGCGGCATGGCGGCGGCGGCCGGCGGCCTTGGTATTAAGAATCCCAATGATCAGCAAGTGGCGCTGCTCAAGAGCCGCATCGTTGAAGACGCGATGGTGACCCGCTTTCATCTGCAAGACCTTTACCACAAGAAATATCTATCCACCACGCGCAAGCGATGGGAGAAATCCACTACCACCGACAATGGACTGAAGGACGGGCTGATTCGCATCTCAGTCACTGATCGCGATCCGCGTCGCGCCGCAGAACTGGCTAACGGGTGGGTTGAGGAATACCGGCGATTCACCGCGACCCTCGCCATCAGCGAAGCGTCGCAGCGCAGGCTCTTCTACGAACGTCAATTGACCGCCGCCCACGACGATCTGACCCATGCCGAAGAGGACATGAAACAGACGCAGCAGCGCACCGGCATCATCGATGTTGAGGGTCAGGGCCGCAGCATGATTGCCACAGCGGCGGTTTTGCGCGGCCAGCTTGCGGCTAAGCAGATCGAGATCAGGGCCATGCGCCAGTTTGCTGCGGAAGGCAATCCCGACCTGCAGCGGGCCCAGCAGGAGGCGGCTGGCATCGAAGGCCAGCTAGCCACGTTAGATGCGGCCAACGACCGCAAGACGGGCGACTTGATTGCTCCCAAAGGCACGGCCACGCAGGCGTCCCTCGACTATGCGCGGGCCATGCGCGAAGTGAAATATCGCGAGACCATCGTCGATCTCCTCACGCGCCAATATGAGGGAGCCCGCGTTGACGAAGCGCGCCAGGGTGCGATGGTGCAGATCGTCGAACCGGCGGTCGCCCCAGACCGACCAAGTTCGCAGTACAAACTTTGGATTCTGCTGGGAGCTTTGTTTTGTTCGCTGCCTGTCGCTTTGCTGACCGCTGTAGCCGCTGAGGTCATTGCCATCTTGCGCCGTTCGCGGCGACGGTCCGGCTCATGGTACACGGCCTTTGAAGAAGCAATCACTGAAACCTGGCAATCATGATGCGTCGCTCCCTCGGGCTCGATGGGCCCGTGGTCTACACGTTTCTCGCCCGGCTCGTAGGCATCGTAGGTAGCACCGGAACGGTGTTGCTCATCGTGCGCTTCCTCAGTCCAGTTGAACAGGGGTACTACTACACGCTGCTCAGCCTGGTTTCGTTGCAGTTGGTCTTTGAATTGGGCTTCTCCTTTGTCATTCAGCAGTTAGCCGCACACGAGTGCGTTCATCTTGAATTACACCCCGACGGAACCATCAGCGGCGATCCTGTGGCGCATGCCCGCCTCGCATCTGCCTTGCAACTCAGCCTGCGTTGGTACACAGTCGCCGCCGCGGCGATGGCCTTGATTTTGGCGCCGCTGGGGTTCGTCTTCTTTGCTCACCATCAGATGGGAACAACTCCGGTGGCGTGGCAGGGTCCGTGGCTAGCGGCAGCGCTTGCATCGGCAGTTGGCCTGTGGTGCACCCCGTTCTACTCATTCATCGAGGGGTGCGGAGAGGTTCGAGCCGTCGCCGCGATGCGTTTGCGACAGGGGGCAGTAGCCGCAGCATTTGCCTGGGCTGCGTTGCTGTTGCACCATGGCCTTTATGCTCCTGCAGTGGTGATCGTGGCGCAGGTCGGCACCGGTCTATTGTTTCTGCGCGGGCGTCGGCACTTGTTGGCCGGATTGCTGCGCCATCAAGCCAGAGAAGCGGCCATTCGTTGGAATCGCGAAGTGTGGCCGTTTCAGTGGCGCATCGCGGTTAGTTGGATGTGCTCCTACTTCACCGCGCAAGTTTTCATCCCCATCATCTTCGCATCGCGCGGACCTATCGAGGCCGGGCAGATGGGGATGTCGCTCAGCGTTTCGGGCTATCTCATAATGCTCGCGCTGGGGTGGACCACCACCAAGACCACACCCTTCGGCCGCTTGATTGCGCGCGGAGAATTTCAAGCGCTCGACCGGCTGTTCCGGCGTACCCTCGCCCAGTCCTTCACGGTATTCAGCATCATGGCGCTCGGTGCCTGTGGGGCGGTGATCCTGGTGCAAGGATTGGCCCCCAGGTTGGCCACGCGCATGGTTTCTCCAATGTTGTTCGCAATCCTGGTGGTGGCCTCAGGAGCCAATTTTGTGGTGCAAAGCCTCGCCATCCTGCTGCGCTCGTTCAAACGGGAACCCTTTCTCATCCAGTCGTTGGTTGTTGCCGCTCTAACCCTGCTGATGGCCACATTGACGGCGGCTCGGTGGGGCAATGCAGGGGCTGCAATCAGTTATTTCGTCGCCACCGCGGTCATCGGACTGCCTCTGGCATGGTCAATCTTTGTGCGTGCTCGCCGAACATATCTAGCGGTTGGCGAACTAGTGACATGCGAAGGCGAGGCGGGATGAGCATCGCCGGTCCAAGCAAGGTGCTGATCGCCGGCGGCAAACCAGCCGGTGGCGTCGCCAGCTTTGCCGAGGCTCTGCGTTGCGGCTTCACTGAACTTGGCGTGCCTGTCGAGGTAGCTGATCCCGTTAACATTCTGCGGCGGTATTCAGAGTTGCGTGATCCTGCGGTATTGAAGATACTCAGCCTTGCGGCGGTCTTTGCCGCGCCGATTGCCCGGCGTGCATTGTGCATGGCGCACGGGTTTCCTTGCGCAGCGCTGCAGGGTTGGCCGAGAACTCTCGGTGTCTTGGCGTCGTTGAGATTAGCCATGGGCAGCCGGGGCACTCAGGTAGTGGCCGTTTCCGACTACTCGGCTCTGCATCTCCACCAGATATTCGCGATCCGTGTGGACGCGGTGATCCACAATCCATTACATCCGTCATTTTTAGAGCCCTTCCCGCAAGCAGAATTCAAGCGCGAAGCCATTACCTATGTGGGCAGGTTGCACCGCTCAAAGAATGTAGACCGACTGCTACCCGCGATGCGCGACGTGCTCGACGAGAACCCCGGAATGTCCGCATGGATTATCGGTGACGGCCCGCTGCGCCCGAAGCTGGAAGATATCGCTGGCGGCGATGAGCGGATAGAGTTCCTGGGTGTACTGACCGCCGACTTGGTTCGGGCCAGGTTGCGTCGCTCTCGCGTGTTTGTCTCTGCCTGTCCTACTGAGGCCTTTGGAATCG
>JANXYB010000079.1 GCA_025350325.1 Acidobacteriaceae bacterium | reverse complement strand
CTTGTCAGATTTTTATCCCTCGTTCTTGGTGGGCGCCAAAGCCTTCGTCGGCCCAACAGACGGCTTGGGGATGGCAGCATCTAACCAGTGCTCAGTGGGGATTTCTAACACTTCCGTTCAAGCTGACATGGAGGCATTTTTTACGAAGCGAGCAACCAAGCAAGACGTAAACGGTCGTGCTGTCTGGGTATGGCGTATGCCCCCTTACGAAGGTTTCCCCAACCTTACAACTATGTTCTATGCTGCTCAGGTAAACAACTACCTAGTGATCTGCAGCACGCTCCCCCTGCCTCCCGATAAACTATCTGATGTTGTAACGAATACTAGAGACTTCGTGGCGGTAGCTACAGCACTCAGTGCTCATGCTACTAAACCGACAGTGATTGATTGGGATGAGATCAGCAAGCATCCCTACTGGGTACATCATTCTACGCCCAAAGACGGGAAGTCCACTTCACTGCCTGTAAACACGGAGGCGGCAGTACTGTATGCCGACATAGCTGACGATCATACAAACCTAACTTACCGTCAACATGGTGCAAGTACAGTCGCCCCCCAGACGTTCCAGAAGGGTGTTGAGCTGCGCACTCAGAGTCCCGGGGTCTGGCAAACAACTGTGCCGCTGACCAAAGAGGCGCCCTTCATGGGGATGGATTCTTTAGCCGCCATGTTTGAAGCGCTCGGATTCGGAGTATCGATGTAGTCTGCTGCTAAGAAGGTGTTGAAATGTCGGATGGGACGCTTCAGCCCAAGTTTGGCTTCAGCTACGCCGTGCGCAATAAACTGGTAGTTCGAGGCGGTTGGGGACTCGGTACCGCCCTGGGTATCGAACTCGGCGGCGCATCTCCCTGGCAGCAGTCGACCGGGTACAACGCCCAAACCAATACCGACAACTGGACTCCCAGTGAAGCTTTCAATCAGGGTACTCCGTACCCCAATGGATATACACCGCAGTTGGGAAGTTCTCTGGGCGCTCTTACTTTTGTGGGTGACGGACTGGGCATCGATCAGCGGGACCGCAAGATTCCAGTGGTTCAGTCCTACTCGTTCGGCTTCCAAGGCGAACTCCCGCTCCATATCATTGGAGATATCGAATACGTTGGTATGCACACCATCGACATGCGCACCTCGAAGCAGTTGAACGGACTAAGCAGTGCCGATGTTGCCAAGGGCTTGGCCAGCGCCGACTATCTTGATCAGCAGGTGCCGAACCCGTTCTACGGCGTGCTGTCTCCGACGGTTGGCCTGGGTCAGAATGTCTCTGAAACTTTTGTTCTAAATCACGCACCGCTTGGACACCGCAGGCAAACGGCAGTAAACGGTGAACTTAGTCACTTGGTGGCGCTTTGCATTCAACACAAGCGCCGCTGAGTGACGGGTTTTCACCCTAACGCAGAATAGCCAAGGCAAGTTCATTGCCAAGTTCGCATTAAGCTATTAGTGTGAAACGGTCATGCGCTGCACAGAATAAGTGGTCATTTGCCGGCACCTGCCGGCATCCTTTTCCGCTACAAATAAACACATGGAGAGTTGCGATGCGAAGAGCCTGGGTAACCTTCAATGCGGTTTCACTGTTCGCCTTTGTGTTGCTTGGCGCGGCGCGCGCGCAGACCACAGAAAAGCCTGACCTCAGCAAACAACCGACTCTTTATGTAGTTGGATATGCGCACCTGGACACGGAGTGGCGCTGGGAGTATCCGCAGGTTATTGACGAATATATCCGCAAGACCATGGAAGACAACTTCAGTTTGATCGACAAGTACCCACACTACATCTTCAACTTCAGCGGGGCTAATCGGTACCGATTGATGAAGGAATACTTCCCGGCGGATTTCGCAAGGGTGAAGAAGTACGTGAACGAAGGACAGTGGTTCCCCGCGGGCTCTTCGATGGAAGAGGGGGACGTGAATGCGCCTAGCGCGGAAGCGATCATCCGGCAGATTCTATACGGGAATAATTGGTTCCGCAGCGAGTTTGGCAAAGCCAGTGCCGAATTCATGTTGCCGGACTGCTTCGGATTTCCCTCTTCGCTACCTACGATCCTGGCGCACTCAGGAGTCAAGGGCTTCTCGACGCAAAAGTTGGTGTGGGGTTCGTCTGCCGACGGGGGAGGCGCGCAATCAGCGGAGCGGACGCCGGAAGGAACCCCATTCAATGTGGGCGTGTGGGTTGGCCCGGATGGCGAAAGTGTTCTCGCTGGCCTCAATCCAGGCAGTTACGGTGGTCACATCGATACCGATCTCAGCAAACCGTTGCCGCAGGCGACGCCCAATTCGGCGCTGGAGGACTTAGATAAGAAGATCGTTGCGTTGCAAGCGAAGCTGCACGAGGCCGAACAAAGCGGTCAGCCGGCCGATCCGAATTCCAGGCGAGAGCTTAATGTGCTTCGTCGCGATCAGGCTGCCAAGCGCGTGGCCCAGAGAGAGAACGAACAGCAAAGATTCCAGGGCGATTGGGCGGCGCGCGTCGAACAGAACGGCAAAGCGGCCGGCCTTTTCACGGACTATCACTACTACGGTACCGGCGATATCGGTGGCGCTCCGAATGAAGACTCCGTCAAGAGATTGGAAGCGATCGTCACGAAGGGAAGTGCGAGTCTGCCAGAGCAGGGACAGTTCATATCGCGCGGACAATCGGCCTCAACGTCGCCTGCAGTGCAGGTGGGCGACGGTCCAGTGCACGTGATCTCTGCGGCTGCGGACCAAATGTTCCTCGATATCACGCCCGCTCAAGAAGCGCGCCTTCCACGGTACACAGGTGAGATGGAGTTGACCAATCACTCCGCCGGATCGCTGACGTCTCAGGGTTACCAGAAGCGTTGGATCCGGCACGAGGAGTTGCTGGCTGATGCGGCAGAGAAGACGTCGATTGCCGCCCAATGGCTGGGTGCGCGGTCGTACCCACTGCAACGGCTGAACGATGCCTGGATTCTGACCATGGGCGCTCATTTTCACGACCTTGCTGCTGGAACCGCAACTCCGCGGTCGTACGAGTTCGCATGGAACGACGATGTGATCGCTATGAATCAGTTCGCGGGTGTGCTGAACGACGCCGTCGAGGGCGTTGCAGCAACACTGGACACCACGACCAAGGGTGTGCCACTGGTTGTTTTCAATCCGCTCAATATCGCACGCGAAGATATCGTGGAAGCCAAGGTCGAGTTCCCCGGGGGTATGCCGCAAGCAGTGCGCGTGACGGCTCCGGATGGAAAGGAAGTTCCGTCGCAGATTTCAGATGGCAAGGTCATTTTTGTGGCGAGCCTGCCATCGGTCGGCTATGCCGTCTACGATGTGCAGCCCGGCGGCAGTTCGGTAAGTTCTCAATCGTCTTTGCAAGTATCTAAAGATGGAATAGAGAACGCATATTACCGCGTCCGGCTGAACGCGGACGGAGATATTGCCAGCATTTTCGACAAGGAGAACGGCACAGAGCTGCTTTCAGCTCCAGCTCGCCTCGCTATCTCCTATGACAACCCCGCGCAGTGGCCGGCGTGGAATATGGATTGGGAACAGGAGCAGGCGGCGCCCAAGGCATTCGTCTCAGGGCCCGCGCAGATTCGGGTTGTTGAAGACGGGGCTGCCAGGGCGGCCATCGAAGTTACGCGGAAGACCGCGGGCTCGCGTTTTGTTCAAACCGTTAGTCTTTCAGCGGGCGATGGTGGAAGGCGCGTTGAATTTGGAAACGTAATCGACTGGAATACGCGGGAGTCGAACCTCAAGGCGACTTTCCCTCTCACAGCTTCAAACCAGATGGCCACTTATAACTGGGACATCGGCACTATTGAGCGGCCGTCGGCAGAACCGAAAAAATTCGAAGTGCCGTCGCATCAATGGATCGACCTGACTGACATGAGCGGCAAGTACGGTGCGACGATCCTGACTGACTGCAAGAATGGATCGGACAAACCGAACGATCACACCATTCGCCTGACACTGATCCGGACACCGGGAACGACCGGCGGCTATGCGGACCAAGGGACGCAGGATATTGGACATCACGAGTTTGTTTACGGTATTGGCGGGCACGTGGGTGGCTGGCGTGAAGCACAGACCGACTGGCAGGCGCAACGATTGAATGCTCCGCTCATTGCCTTTGAAACTTTGAAGCACGAGGGTGCGCTGGGTAAGATCTTTTCTCTGTTGAAGGTCAACAACCCCCGGATACGGGTGATGGCGGTCAAGAAAGCGGAGCTCAGTGACGAGATCATCGTGCGACTGGTAGAGCTGGATGGCAAACCCCAAGCCGATGTTCGCGTCTCCTTTGCTGCCGCGATCGCCGATGCACGCGAAGTAAACGGGCAGGAACAGCCGCTTGGGCCAGCCACGGTGGCTGGTGGCGCGTTAGTGACGTCTTTAGGCGCCTATCAGCCGCGCGCGTTCGCGCTGAGGTTAACCGCGCCTGCTGCCAAGGCGCCTAGCGTGCACTCTGTTCCGGTGGAACTGTCGTATAACCTCGCGACGGCCAGCAACGACGGTGATAGCTCGACGTACGGTTTTGACGGCAAGGGCAATGCGCTGCCGGCAGAGATGCTGCCCGCGCAAATTATGTTCAACGATGTTCGGTTCCAGTTGGCGTCGGCCAAGAGCGGCGCGCCCAACGCGGTGGTGGCGAAGGGACAGACGATCAACCTTCCTTCGGGTCACTACAATCGCATCTACGTGCTGGCCGCGTCTGCCAATGGCGATCAAAAAGTTACGCTCGATGTCGGCGGGAAAAAGACCGAGTTGAGCATTCAGGACTGGGGCGGATTTATCGGCCAATGGGATGATCGGCAGTGGAGTTCGGCCGTCGCCTTGCGCGACAGCTACGGCGAGATGACAGGGTTGAAGCCCGGTTTCATCAAGCGCGCCGACCTGGCTTGGTACTGCAGCCACCACCATGATGCAACAGGAAAGAACGTCGACTACGCCTATTCGTATCTCTTCGGATATGCAATCGACCTTCCGCCTGCGGCGAAAACCATAAGGCTGCCGAAGAATGATCGCGTCCGCATTCTGGCAATCTCGTTGGCAGATGAGAGCCCGGAGGCGCGGCCGGCACGTCCGCTCTATGACGTGCTGCCATCGCCCAATGCAGGCCCTAGCGACTTTACGCTTTCCGCGCCAGCCGCCGGCATTGTCGTTCCCCAGGGAAGGACAGCCGCCACCTCGATCATTGTTATGCCAAGGGGCAGTTTCGACGGGAAGGTTGTCCTAACCGCATCGGGACTACCGCCCGGAGTGAAAGCGACCTTCAGCCCCTCCTCTATCACCACCGGCAGCAGCACAATGACGCTAGCCACCAGCAGTTCGACTAACGCGGCAACGACGACGTTTACTGTCACTGGAACATCAGACAAGGTCTCGCACAATGCGACGGCGAGTGTTGCGGTCACGCCCATACTTAAATGAACGGTCCCCGCCGATCTATCCTCGGCTTACAACGTTATCGGCATCTATAAAGACGGCTCGACATTGCCGCGGCGACCAGAGCGGAACAGAGGAAATGCACTTATGCGGATCATGATGCGTGGACTCTGCATGTCAGTGTTAACGGCTTTTTTATTGTCGCAATGTATTCTGGCTGCCTCGGCGATTCACAGTGGAGGACTCAGTCAAGTACGTCAACTGCCCAACCAGTTGCATCGTGCGGCCAGAGGAATAAAGACATTGCAAGGTTGGTATAACTCATCGACCGGACTGTACAAAACCACAGGCTGGTGGAATTCAGCTAATGCGACAACTGTGCTTGCGGACTACGCGCGCGTAAGCCACTCGACACGGTACAACTTAGTGGTTGCGCACACATTCACAAACGCCCAGCTCACCAACGCGAACTTTGTCAATAACTTTTACGACGACGAGGGCTGGTGGGCTCTGGCATGGATTGATGCGTACGATCTGACGGGCAGTCAGCAGTATCTTTCGATGGCCGAAACTATTTTTACCGACATGACCGGAGGGTGGGACAACACTTGCGGGGGCGGCATCTGGTGGAGCAAGGATCGGGGCTACAAGAATGCAATTGCCAACGAACTGTTTCTTTCAGTGGCCGCGCACCTGGCAAACCGGGACACGGTCAACAGGGCGACTTACCTTAGTTGGGCGACCAAGGAATGGACATGGTTTGCACAGACCGGGATGATCAACGCCAAGGGACTTATCAATGACGGTCTCGGCTCTTCGAGCGGCCAGACCAGCGCCAGTTCTTGTAGTAACAATGGGCAAACCACCTGGACCTACAATCAGGGCGTCGTGCTTGGAGGTCTTGTCGAGTTGTCCAACGCGAATTCCGATCCGGTCCTGACTCAGACTGCTCAGAAGATTGCTACGGCGACTATTTCTTTGTTGGTCGATGCCAATGGGGTTTTGCACGATCCGTGCGAGCCACACTGCGGTGCAGATGGTGTGCAATTCAAGGGGATTTTCGTCCGCAACCTAATTGCTCTGTACGGCGTATCTCCCCAGGTACCGTATAGATCCTTCGTGAATGCCAATGCGAACGCCATATGGACTCAATCGCAGGGGACGCAAGCTCAATTCGGGCAGGTGTGGTCCGGCCCATTCGACTCCGGTAACGCGGCAAGCCAAAGTTCCGCACTCGATGCCTTAGTCGGCGCGGCTATTTTACAAACTTCGAGTAAGTAGGGCTCTCAGTTTGACGCGCAGACCTGTGGGCGGTAAATACGTGCGAGGACGGCTCCCGGCAGTGGCAGTTGCGGCTTATTTCGCATCAAAGTATTGATCTCATCGCTGCGCCAGAGGCGTCTGTCGCAATGTTCTAAAGCAACTTCGTGCGAGGTTGAGTTCGCCGATAAAGAGAAGCGGGATTGACTGAATGGAGAAGTATGCGCGTCACTGTATCGCATAACCGTCGGAAAGAGGAAATTATGCGGTCTGTCGATCGCTCATTTGACGATTTGTTTAAAGGGTTCGGAACTATTCCGATACAGATCGTGAGGGAGTCGAGGAAGTGGACGGGCAGCAGAATGGATTTTTCTTTCAACGCAAAGGTGGGAATCGTCAGCACGCCGATTAAGGGGTTCGTCGATGTGACTGATCGGGACGTTACCGTGGATGCAGATCTGGGGTGGCTGGAAAGACTGTTTCCGGTAAAGCAGACGCGAGCAGCACTTGAGGGGCGGGTCAAGGGGTTGCTTACTTAGCAATACCGATTCGGTCATTCACCGGCGGCGCGGATGCGCTGCTTGAAAGCCAGGTAGCGTTCGGTGGTTTGCAGCGATACATGCCCAAGCGACAGCTGAATCTGCTCAAGCTCCCACCTGCGCTTTGGCACCGACGGGCACACGAGAGACCTAAGTCCTTCGGCTCCGCTTGTCGTAAGGTCATTGAAGAATTGCCGTGGCATGGCGGTTTCTCAGCGAAGTAGATTTGACTGCGCTCTATTGCCATCGCAGATCTGGTGGTATTGGGGGACCCTGATCTAATCTGACATCGAAGATTCAGTCGTGCCGAAGTCTCATTGGTGTCATCACGTCGGGAGGTCCGCATACCAAGATGAGCTATTTGCATAATGCAATCGGACTCACAGCCCTAGTGCTCTCATGCGCGCATGGCTGCCCGTTGCGATGCGGTGCTCAGAAACAGCCTGAATCTCCGGCACCCATTGTTGCCGAAGGGCCCGACCGCTCGCTTGACATTGCACGAGGTGCAATTGCCGCGTCGGAATACGATCGCGCGCGGAAGCAATTGGAGACGTACCTGCGCGGAAATTCAAACTCAGCCGAAGCGCATTCTTTGCTGGCGTACTCGCTGCTTCGCCTCAATGATCCGAAGCTATCGCTGGGGGAATATACCCGCGCGGCACAGCTACGTACTCCTTCGGCTGAAGAGCTGCGGTATGTCGCCGAGGACTACGCACTTCTGGACGACTACGCGGATGCGGAGCGATGGATGCAGCGATCTCTGCAGATGAATGGGCAGGACCCGGATACGTGGTATGGTCTGGGCCGTATTCAATACACCCTACAGAAATTTCCTTCTGCCATCGAGTCGTTTCAAAAAGCGCTGGCCCTCGCCCCTTACAGCGTGAAGGTCGAAAACAACCTGGCTCTAGCATATGAGGGTCTAAATCGTGACGAAGACGCTGTCGCCGCATATAAAATGGCGCTTCAGTGGCAAAAGAACTCCGATCATCCCAGCGAGCAACCCATGCTTAACTTGGCAATCATACTGATTCGCAAAGGAAGCCCGGACGAAGCAGAGCGCTTATTACAGCAAGCCATCGCGATCGCCCCTAAAGACCCGCGAATCAGGGCCCAATTAGGCCATCTATACATTCAGCAGGAGCATTTCGACAAAGCTCAGTTCGAGTTCGAGCAAGCGGTTGCTCTTGCGCCTGACAATGCGGCGTTTCACTTTCTTCTGGGGCGAGTCTATCGACACGAGGGGATGAAGGAAAAGGCCGAGATTGAATTTGGGCGGGCCGCCAAACTGAACGGCTCGACATCTACGCCAGCCGGTCCCTAACGGTCGGGGCCGAATTGAGTACTCTTACAATTGTGTTGCGTGAATGTGGTTAACAGAGGTGCCTGAAGACACCCTACGCCGCATTCTCTGCGTGGGCCGCGTGCGTGAGGTCTTTTACTAGTATGAATCTGGAACATATACGGGGACGGTGGATACGGTCCGTCACGGTCTGTTGCGCGATGCTCTCAATCATTGCGATGGGTGCGTTTGCACAGACTGGCGCGCGCGCGACTGCGCCGACTAGCGAGGGACAGCCGGGAAAGTTTGTGGATATTACACAGGCCGTGGGCATTCATTTCCTCCATCAGGCTCCGCACACTTCCAAAAAGTATTTGATTGAAACGATGGGTTCGGGCGTAGGGCTTTTCGATTGTGATAACGATGGACGCCTGGACATATTTCTTGTGAATGGTGCGCCATTTTCCGACCCAACGCTAAAGGGAACCATTCCACAAAAGGCAGGATCGGACTCTTGGAACCGGATGTACCGACAAAAGAAGGATGGAACTTTTGAGGATGTGACCGAAAAAGCGGGATTGCAAGGCGTCGGCTACGGTATGGGAGTCGCGATCGCCGACTATGACAACGACGGCTATGAGGATATCTATGTAACCGGTTATGGCGGCAACCATCTTTACCATAACAACGGTAATTGCACTTTCACCGACGTGACGGTAAAGGCAGGCGTAGGGGGGAGCGGCTGGTCTTCGAGCGCCGCGTGGGCGGACTTGGACAGAGACGGGCTGCTGGATCTAGTCGTTCTGCGGTATGTTCAGTGGGATTGGGATGACTTATGGTGCGGAAGCCCGGACAATCGCGGATATTGTCATCCCGATGTTTTCCAGCCAATTTCCATGCTCGTATACCACAACGAAGGAAATGGCCGATTTAAGGAGGTCGCGGAAAAAGTGGGCTTGGGCAAACCCGCCAAGGCGCTTGGTATCGCAATTGCTGACTGTGATGGCGATGGCTGGCCAGACATTTTTGTAGCTAACGATTCCATGGTCGAATTTCTATTCCACAATCGCGGGGATGGAACCTTTGAAGAGGTGGGCCTACAGTCGGGGGCGGCTGTGGATGGCGACGGACGAACGTATGCGGGGATGGGGGTTGACTTTTCAGACTATGACAATGATGGTCGTCCCGATCTGGTGGTGACCGATCTGGCCAACCAGATGTACTCCATTTACCACAATGAAGGCGGGTTGCAGTTCGATTATGCAAGCTACAAAACCGGCATAGGCGCGATGACTCGTCTCCATTCCGGTTGGAGCGTTCGATTTATCGACTACGACAACGACGGTTGGAAAGATTTGCTTATAGCGCAGGGGCACGACCTGGACACGGTGGAGAAGAGCTACCCGCAACTTCACTACCGCGAGCCGATGCTTCTGGCTCGCAATACCGGTAAACGTTTTGTCGATGTCTCCGCTGTGTCAGGCAGCATCTTTCACGAGGCCTGGGTGGGGCGCGGAATGGCGATTGGCGACATAGACAACGATGGCCGGATGGACGCTGTGGTCACCACCAATGGCGGCCCGGTTCACGTCTTGCACAATGAAACCGAGACATCAAACCATTGGCTGACTCTCAAGTTGGTGGGACACAAGAGCAACCGCGATGGTCTCGGCTCGGTGGTCAAGGTAGTTACATCGAAGGGGCCGCAGTGGGTCTCGGTCACAACGGCAAGCGGTTATCTCTCGGCGAGTGATCCTCGCGCCCATTTTGGACTGGGCAGCGATACTGTCGCGACGAGGGTCGAAATTCACTGGCCCAGCGGCATTCTTCAAGCACTCACCAATGTTGCGGCCGATCAGATTTTGGAAGTGTCTGAGCCCGCGCCCCAGTCCACCGCCCCGTCTCAGAAATAGTTCGCTCAGGCGGTTCCGCATATCGCTAGGAAGAATGAATCTCGCTGGTAGAATGATGCCCGTGAGCTCGAGACGACCCTTAACGATGTCTGTGTCGAGATGCGTCGTTTATGCGGCGCTGGCGGTCGAACTACTAAACGGTTCGCCTTCCATCAGCCAGCAAGTTCCAGAATCCAGGGATCTCGAAAGAGCTGCTGCGTTATTAAAGGCTGGGGACGCGCGGAACGCGCGTGACGCTTACGAGTCCATTCTGACTAGAGCGCCAGACAATCTGCCTGCACAAGAAGGTGAAGTCGCATGCAGTGAACGGTTGGCATTGCAGGCTCGTGCAGACGGCAATTTGGAGGGAGCCCTGCGAGAGCTTCTTCGAGGCAGAGACTTTGCGCCGCGCAAGGCTCGGCTCTACTATGATCTGGGAATTCTGGAAGACCAGATGAAGCTATATAAGGATGCGGATACTTCTCTCCAAACCGCAGAACAATTGGACCCGCAGGACTCACGGGTGTGGTACGCGTCCGCCCGGGTAAGGATGGACCTTGGACAGCTTGGTGCGGCAGAAAAGGAGATGACCGCTTATCTTAAGATTCATCCCGATGACGCCAGCGCACATTATGGCATGGGACGCGTGTACCAACTCGGTATTCAGTACGACAAGGCGCGGGCTGAATTTCAGCGGTCGCTTGAGTTGAAGCCAATACAGACGGAAGCGTACTACCAGCTCGGCGACATGGCGATGCTGGAAGAAAACTTCAACGAGGCGATTGCGAATTTTGAGAAAGCCCTGAGCCGTAACCCGGAACACGGCGGTGCACTGGCCGGGCTCGGTGAGACTTACTTCAAGGAAAAGAAATACGATAAGGCTTTGGAGTATCTGCAACACGCCACGACGGCGGCGTCCGACTACCAAACCGGTCATTACTATCTCGGTCTGACGCTTGCTCGGCTGGGAAGGTCTGAAGAGTCGCACCAAGAACTCGAAATTGCAAAGAAGCTGGCGGACGATGAGAATAAAAAGTCGTCACACCGGCAACTCAACGAGTCAATCGGCGACCGCAAAGCGAACGATCATTGAGATCACATCGGACTTGCCATGGACATGTATGGGCATCAGCGGCAACGGGCGTCAAGTGAGCAGGGCCATGTCTGATGGTGATTCCGATCAGTGGATGGATAGCTGAACACGTGAAAATTGAGAACCTACAAAACGCTGGCCGGTCTTTAAAAAGACTGACCACCAACTTATGGGCGTTCCCCGTTGTGGCCTTGATCGCATTGGCTTCGCATTTGACAGGTCAAAATCCGACGGCGCCCCTTGCCAAGCCGAATCGGGCTTCCGACACGCAGAGTCCAGGCATGAAGTCAGGGGGTAACAGCACCGGCGGAACCTTCGCGCCCGTCTATGACCCCGAGCACCGTCCCATCACTGCAGGCGGCTTCGTGGATCAGGGACCGATCGTCTTTCAAAACGTGACGAAAGAAGCTGGGCTTTCCGGTTGGCGGCATGTGATGGGAACCCCGGAGAAGAAGTTCATCATCGAAGCCGATGGCTCGGGCGTCGGTCTGATTGACTACGACAATGACGGATGGCTTGATATCTATCTTGTGAACGGATCGACGTACCGAGCCATGGATGGGAAGGAAGAGCCTCCCCATGCGGCGCTGTTTCACAATAATCACGACGGCACCTTCACCAACGTCGCGGCCAAAGCGGGAGTGACCAACGACCGCTGGGGATTTGGAGTGGCGATCGGCGATTACGATAATGATGGCTGGCCGGATATATTTGTGGCGAACTACGGAAAAAACCGGCTATATCACAACAATCACGACGGAACGTTTACAGACGTGGGCGAGAAGGCCGGAGTCGCCTTGGGTAATTGGTCAGCCGGTGCCACTTTCGGGGATTATGACAGTGACGGAAAACTGGATCTGTTTGTCTCTGGGTATGTACATTACAATCTCGACGACCCGCCCGTTCCGGGTTCAAGATCCGTGGCATTCTCGTATTGTCAATTCCGCGGTATCAACGTGATGTGTGGGCCGAGAGGATTGAAGGGCGAACCCGACCATCTCTTTCACAATAATGGCGACGGTACTTTCACGGATGTCAGCGTAAAGGCCGGCGTCGGCGATCCAAGCCATTACTACGGCTTCACCGCAATATTTGCTGATCTGAATGACGACGGAAAAGTCGACCTCATAGTGGCGAACGATTCCACCCCGAATTACCTGTACATCAACAAGGGTGACGGAACTTTTGAAGACGATAGTTACTCGTCTGGATATGCGCTGAATCAAGATGGACGCGAGACAGCATCTATGGGTGTGGCTATCGGCGACTATCAAAACAAGGGGAGGTTGAGCCTTTTCAACACAGACTTCTCCGACGACTACAAAGTCTTATATCGGAACGATGGCGACGTAAACTTTACGGACGTTAGTTATCCGTCAGGTTTGGCTGAAATCGGTATTCCATTCGTAGGTTGGGGAACCGGGTTTTTCGACTATGACAACGATGGATTACTGGATCTCATGCTCATCAATGGCCATGTGTATCCGGAGGTGGACAAGACTGACTGGGGGACTACATTCGCCGAGCGCCCTTTGCTGTTCCACAATCTAGACGGCCGGCGGTTTGCCTACGTGGCACCGGTGAAGGGCACGGGCCTAGCAGTGGTCACGTCGGGACGAGGCGCAGCATTCGGCGATCTTTTCAACGACGGAAAGATCGATGTCGTGATCAATCAAATCGACGGGCCACCGACGCTGTTGCGCAACGTGAACAGCGATCATGCCCACTGGGTGGAACTAAGACTTGTGGGAGGAAAGAAGGTATCCAAGGATGCCGTTGGAGCAACGGTCTACCTGACGCACGATGGTATCCGTCTGCGTGGCGATGTGCTTAGTGGTGGAAGTTTCATTTCGTCGAATGACCAGCGGATCCATTTTGGCCTTGGCGAAGCTTCCAAAGTCGATCTAGTACAAATACGTTGGCCTGGCGGCGCGATAGAGACGGTGAAGCTTCCCGGCGTGGACCGCATCTTTACGATCGAACAAGGCAGAGGCGTCATTAGAGAGATGTGCGCGGTCTGTGCACCGGTGAAGTCTTCGCGGCCGCATTGACTCGAGCCATCTCATCGAAGAGCCATGTGATCAGCTGACGATGGGTTTCATTGCCGCGCCATATCGCGATTCCATCGCTGAGCTTGGCGCGGAAGAAGGCGAACGGGCGTTCCAGGCGGAACCAGAACGCGATTAGTTCGCGGGGACGTTCGCTGCGGGACCAGCCAGTTTTTGCCAATCCTCCATTTGCTTGGCGTCTGATTGTTCTTTGGCCTGACGCCGCCGGTTGTACTCAGCGACCGCTTTTTCTGCATCCACTGGGCGCTGAAGTCTTCGATACACACGACCAAGTTCGTAATAGGAACGCTTGCCCACTTCACCTTCGGGGTCGCCGTGGGCACTTCTCTCCAGCCAACTGAGCGCCTCCGAATCCCTGCCGTCTGCTGCCAAGCCGCGGCCCAGGTAGTATTCGGCTACCGGCGAGCCGGGGTACACCCTGATCATTCCTTGCAGCAACGGCACGCCTGCGGCATTGTCGCCTAGTTCGATGCAAGTGCTTCCTAGGTTATACATCGCAACTGGATTATGCGGACTGAGCTCCAGTTCCTTGGAATACATGCGCTTGGCTGCATCCAGTTGGTTCAATTTCCTGTACTCGTCGCCCACCCCTTCGTAGAGATCGGGGTTACGATCCTGAAGCTTGATGGCGGCTTCGTACTCGGCGATGGCTTGGGTGTGCTTTCCCTCGTCTGCAAAGATCTCAGCCTGGACGCGGTGAACATGCCAGCTGCTGGGATCCAGACGCGCCATTCGTGCGTAACTGTCGCGCGCAACAAGGTTGTGCGCGCGCCCGCGAGCCTCGAGTAGATTCAGATCGTCCGGCTGTAACTCGCTCGCTCGGTCAAAAGGACCCACGGCCTTTTCGGGATGGCCGGTTGCCAGTTCGACCATTCCAAGCCAGGTCAGCGCCTCTGCATTGGAAGGGTGTGCATCGATCTCCTTCTGCAACTCCGCCCTGGATTCTTCCTGCCGGTTTGACTGGTGGAGGAAGATCCCGCGGAACAAATGACCGCCCTCGATGCCGGGATCAAGACGCAAAGCTTCGCTAAGTGAGGCAATCGCCTCATCGAGTTTGCCCTCACGCCCCAGAACTAAGCCAAGATCGAGATGCGCAATGGCAAGGGTTGGCCCTAGTTGAATGGCTTCGCGAAAAGCGGCTTCTGCGTCTTGTGTGCGCCCAAGATGCATGGCGGTCGCCCCGCGGCGAAAGGCGTCTTCGATTCTTGCGTCCTGTCCCGATGCTGGAAAAACAGCGAGTGCACATGTCACTGCCAATGCCAATTCAAATCGCCGTTTTGCTCTCATGGCACACCAACTTTTGATCTTATCGCAGTGAAAGGAGTGACGTGTCTCGACCCTTGACTCATAACTGCATGGCCAATGATGTATCGATTAGTTCGCATATGGGGCATCGACGCAGACGTACCTTCCGTGAACTCCTGGGAGAACCCGTATGTGCGGCGGCAGCCTACGGTTTGGTTTCATGAACTCTTTGGACGGGACGTTGATTTTTCGTGACTGATACATTGACAAACTCAGCATCGATCATTGAGACTCATCGCGTTCTGACTGAAGACCGTGCAGTTCGATGAAAAGTTCGTTGAAATCTCTGCAGGTCAGCCGCCCAATTCAAGACCAAGAAGAAGCCAAAATAGGGCGCAAAGTAACACATCTTGGAGGTAAACGTGAAACCATGTGCGGTCATTGAGTTAGTCCGAGTGGCAATCGTCTGTTTTGCCCTTTTACTGTTTGGGACTGCCGCGGAGTCTCAAACTACACAGGGCGAGATCGCTGGCAACGTCCTCGACGCCTCTGGGGCTGTGATACCCAACGCAACGGTGACCGCCAAGAACGACCAAAATGGCGCGATGTTTACCGCTACGTCGTCGTCCGTTGGAGCATATCGATTTCCATCTGTTCCATTGGGCCGTTACACCCTCAGCACTACGGCGCCGGGGTTCAAATCTACGGTGAACACAGGTGTTGAAGTACGCGTAAGTTCCACCACCGCATTCGAGATCACACTGAGTACGGGAGGCGCCAGTGAGACGGTAACCGTTCAATCTGATGTGCCGTCAATCGAAACACAGTCTTCCGACGTGAGTGGAACCGTAACGACGCAGCAGATTGTTGATTTGCCCCTCGCGCTCGGCGGCGTAGGCGCGATGCGATCTCCCGAAGCTTTTGTGTTCCTAATACCTGGCACCACGGGTCCAGGGTCATCGAACAGCAGCAACGGAATCTTTATCAACAAACTCGGTGGCGGCCAAAATTTCGGCAACGAAATACTCCTTGATGGAGCTTCGGTGATCCGCACCGAAAATGGATCCTCGTTCGACGAGACGGCTCCGTCGGTAGAGGCTGTGTCGGAATTTAAGGTCACCACGTCGACTCCCGCCGCGGAGTTCGGAAGAACCACCGGTGGTATTGAGAATTTCGTAACCAAGAGCGGAACGAACCTATATCACGGCACAATATTCGACATCTTCAGAAACGAAGATTTAAATGCTAACGATTGGTTCAATAACGGCAAAAAGGCCTATTACCAATCGATTGGTGACCCGCAGGAAAAGAATTTCAATCGCGGCACAGACAAGAAGAATGACTATGGTGGCAGTTTAGGCGGACCAGTCGTCCTCCCTCATATTTACAACGGTCGCGACAAGAGTTTCTTCTTCTTTGCGTGGGAGCAATATCGTCAGACTCTCGGCGGGCCTTCCACCAGCTCGGTTCCCACTGTGGCTGAGCGCACGGGCAACTTTCAGGATCAGCTCATCAACGGGGCGACCGGACAAATCAACCCTTGCGACGGCAAACCCATTTTCTTTGGCGAGATATTTGACCCCGCAACTACCCAGACTGTGAACGGGGTTCGCTGTCGGTTGCCCTTTGGCACTGCTCCCACCAGCCCGTCAGCTCCATTTCCGTCCGACTTCAACGTGATTCCTCAAAACCGGTTCAGTAAGGTAGGGACGGCTGTGGCTGCGCTGTATCCGAATCCCACCAACAGCGCGCTCAACAACAACTACACCTTGACCTCTTCATCGCCGGTCAGCAACACAACGTACACCATCCGTGTCGATGAAACGGTGAACCAAAAGAACCGGCTTTGGGCGTCGTACAATACGCGCGAGAACACACGCCACAATCCGACCAATCGCGCCTATCCAGGGCCGGCTGATTATGCCACGCAAGTGCAGGACTTCATCACTCACTTTGGCCGTGGTGGTTGGGACTATGTCTTCTCCCCGAATGTGCTCAACCATCTCAACATCGGCACCAATCGCACTAATTCGATCAACGGATCATTTGAGGCTTTGTCCGGAATCAACTACGCGCAACAACTTGGGATCGGAAATATCACCACCGGCTTGCCCCACTTTTCGATTGGTGGATACAGCGATATCAGCCGCAATCAAAACGACGACAACATTGATAATGGCATACGCTTCAACGATGCAGTGAGCTGGCAACGCGGGCGCAACAGTTTCAAATTCGGCATCGACTACCGGTATCAGCAATATTCGAGTATCTCGAAAGGGGGGATCAACGGCAATTTCAGCTTCCAGTCTGCCGAGACCAAGGCCTCCCAAACTGGTGCATATCAGGACGGGACCGGCAACGGCTTCGCCAGTCTGCTTCTCGGGACTGCAGATTTCGGCGGCGCGACCATCCCCTTCCACCAGGCACAGTGGATTCAAGACTACTATTCTGGTTTTTTCCAGGATGATATCAAGGTGTCGAATAGCCTGGTGCTCAACGTTGGCCTTCGCTACGACCTGGACCGGCCGCGAAAAGAAAAGTATAACGACACCTCCAACTTCAGCGAGACGGCAATCGATCCAAAGACGGGAACTCCTGGTGCCCTTGTCTTTGCGTCGAACTGCACACACTGCAACAAACGCTGGGCTGATACCTGGAAGAAAGATTTCGGGCCGCGCGTGGGTTTTGCATACACGCCAAGCTTCCTAAACGGAAAAGTCGTATTGCGAGGTGGCTTTGCGACATTGTATGCGCCTCTGCAATACAGCGATTTCGGTGGCGACACGCGTACCGGCTACACCGCTAACGTAAACTTTGGGTCGGACGGATTTGATCCCGCCTTCAGCATCGATAGTGGCTTGCCAGCGTACACGGCTGGCATCAATCTCGATCCCGGTCAGTTTGACAATGGAAATGCAAACGCGCCAGTTGCATTCGGCAACTTTATTAAAGCCTCATACGGACGCCCGGGCATGCTCAATCAGTGGAACTTACAGATTCAGCAGGAACTGACCAAAGACATGATCATGACGCTGGGGTATATTGGCAACTCCGGCGCACACCTGAAGTCCCAGGAAGAAAACATCAACAACATTCCGAAGTCCAACTTCTCGCGAGGGGATGCGCTCGTGAGCCATGACCTTGCGAGCAATGGCGTCGGCTTGCCGTACGCGGCCTTCAATGGCCAGGTACAGCAGGCGTTACGCCCCTTTCCCCAATACGCATTTATCGCGACGGATTGCTGCCTGCAAAACGTTGGTCACTCTTCCTACGATGCGCTCGTTGCCAGTATCGAGCGACGCTTCTCCCAGGGGCTGAATCTGCAAGCATCCTACACATGGTCAAAAACGATAACCAACGCCGATTCCATCATCAACGTGACCAATGGCGTTCAACAGGAACAGGATCCGTTCAACTCCAAAAGCCAGAAGGCGATTTCGAACCAGGACATTCCACATACCTTTGTGATCAGCTACCTGTATCAACTCCCCTTTGGGAAAAATAGGAAATTTTTGAACGCTGGCAATCCCTTCGCCCGAGCTCTCGTCAGCGGCTTTGAGATCGGTGGCGTCCAGCGCTATCAATCTGGTGAGCCGTTCACTTTTGGCTGCGCCAGCGGTATTCCGGGGTGGGACAACTGCATAGACTTCACTCGAATCCCCGGGTCGTCGCTCTCCAGCAATGCGCGCCGGACAGGGAAGCTAGACCCGTTCCGCGAACTTAAGAGCGGGAACAGCCTGCCGGGACCCGATCCAAACGTAGATTCGATCTTCAATGGTTTGCAAATTCCAACGACGGTTGCTGGAGTTTCGGATAACCCAGGATATGCGGCCCTCCAGAATGCGCCTGCCTTGATTGACCAGAATGCCTTCGACAACCGGCGACTCCGCGCCAAAGCACTCGGCGATGTCGTAACGTGTCCGACGTGCGATAACGGCGGATTTCTTTTCGGAAACGTTCCACGAGTCACTGGGGAAATCCGAAACTTCCGCTACTTGAACGAAGACTTCAGTTTTCTGAAGAAGACTCCAATCACGGAAGGTCTTACCTTTATTTTCAAAGTTGAAATGCTTAATGCTTTCAACCGGCACGTCTTCGCAACACCAAGCACTCAACCATATGACCGTTTCTATGGCGTTCCCACCGCAACAATTGACGGACCAAGAAACATCCAGCTAACGGGACGTTTTGAGTTTTAGAGCAGACGCGCGGCGCGGAAGATCGTTGCGCACCGCGCGCTTGCCTCATTCCTGACCCTGCGCACAATGCAATTGACGACACCCTAGTCGAACTTCAATTGCCATGGATCCGTGAAGAGGCAGTTTCAGAAATTTACATCCCTGTTGTTCCTTGAACTCGCGATCGCTTCCGCAACATGCCAGGAGACACCACGATCATGCATATTGCTCGCAGATCCATCCCAAACCCCCGGAAGCGTTTCACTATAATTGCGTTCTCAATCAGCCTTGCTGTCTCGCAAGCATTTGCGCAGATGGCGGAATCAAGCTCAGCAGCCCGGACTGACCCCATCCACCTGCGAATCACCCGGCCGGCCCAAGTCCAAATCATACCGCCGACGCTGTTTGGGACTTTTCTCGAACCTATCGGCCATTCAACGTACGGCGGGCTGTGGGCTGAATTGGTAGAGAACCCATCGCTTGAAGAAGGTCTCTGGTCGGCGGGAAATGTGGCCACTCTCCTCGAGGAGCAGCCAGAGCTTCGGAGGGCCTCTGCGCTCGGCTTACCGCTTCCGTGGCAGCCGCTGGACGCTTCCCAGGGCAGTCGCTACTCGCCGATTCGTGGAGACGCGGCGAATTCCGCACAGTCTCTGCTAATCATGTCCTTGCCAGGCAAGGAAGTCGGAGTTCTGCAGAAATTGTACTTACCGGTTCATCGGGAGCTGTCTTACAAAGGGAGTCTTTGGATCAAGCGGATTCGGGGGCACGAGCCGATAGGTGTTTCTCTCCGCCGTCACGCACATCCGGAACAGAAATTGGCAATTGCAGATCTCCACGCGGACTCGCCAGGCTGGAGCAAATACATGTTTGAACTGCAACTCAAGGCTGACCAGATCGCGCCCCTTGAGCCGGTGGACCTGGTGATTTCGCTCTTGAACGACGACCGTGTTCTGATTGATAACATTTCGCTCACGCCCGCCGATGCGATCGACGGCATGGATCCTGATGTCATTGCAATGGCAAGAGATTTGCACTCGCCGAACATCCGCTTCGGCGGGAACTTCACCTCTGCATATGACTGGAGAGACGGCGTCGGCCCCATCGATACTCGAGTGAGCAAGATCAATCTCTCGTGGGGGATCCCCGAGTACAACACTTTTGGCACGGACGAGTTTCTCCGGTTCTGCCAACTGGTCGGTGCTGAGCCGCAGATCGCTCTTAATCTAGGCACAGGCAATCCTACGCAAGCTGCAGACTGGGTCAGTTATGTCAACGTCCATTGGGCAAATCATAAGGGTGGCTTGGTGTGGGAGATGGGGAATGAGCTTTGGGGTGACTTCCAGGTTGGCTATCCCTCACTAGAGCGCATTTCTGCCGTAACCCTGGCAACGAGTGAGGCTGTTCGTAAAGTGGATTCCGGCAGTCGCCTAATTGCTACCGGGGGAGATGAAGATTTCTTCTCAGAATGGAACGCGCAACAACTGAAGAATCCCGCAAGCAGCTTCAACTATCTATCGACTCACTTCGTCGTGGGCGACAATGTTCAACTCCCGCACGCCTCCGCCGACTTCCGTACTATGGCGGCGCTCGCTTTGCCGTGGGGCCTGGCGGATCGGATGCGCGCCATCAAGAAGCAAGCCTTCGAAACCGGACACAAAGACGTGCAGGTGGCCTTCACCGAGTGGCTATTGGTCTCCGACTCTCACACTGGACCACGGTTTAGCAACATGGGCGGAGGCCTCTTTGCCGCAGGCTTTCTGAACATGTTGATGCGCACCTCGGATGTGGTCACGGTGTCGAACATGACTGGAATTTTGGAGTTCGGAGGTATCTGGAAAAAGCGCGAACAAGTCTATGGTGCACCATCCTATTGGGTCCTCCGGGCATACGCGAGCACGCATCCCCATACGCTCCTGGATGTCAAATCCGACTCTCCGACCTACACCATTTCGAAGGGGATTACTCGATTGCCGGAGATTGCCGGAGTTCCGTTCCTTGATACTGTTGCCGCCGAATCTGAAGACCGAACCAAGCTCATTCTCTTATGTTTAAATAGACACCTTACCCGTCCTGCCAAGGCCCTCATCGACCTGCGTTCGCTGGGCGTCGCAAAGGGATCAGCAAATGTGACCGTCATCGAAGGTGAGAACATACTCTCTGAAAACGATGAGCGAGACCCTGGTCAAATCGCACCCAAAAGTCACACACTGCAATTCGTCGGGGAACTGGACTACACCTTTCCGAATGCGAGTGTAGTTGTGATCGAGATTCCACTCACAGGGCGATGAAACGTGCCAAGTGTCATTCATTTTTAATTGGCGTTTGTAAGCTGACGGGTCTACAGAGCCCAATAAGAGGCGCATGTAGGCAAGAGCCGAGCTACGTAGCCTGGAGTTCCGCAAACACCGGAGATATTAGTAGCTAACGACACGGGCGCACAAACTGCTTACCAGTCAGTCAATGTCCCGTCCAGCTTGCGATTGATGGGCAGGTAGGCGCGCTGGTAGGGGTAATGGGCGGCGAGCTTCTCGTCCAGATCGACGCCCAGGCCGGGGGCGTCTCCAGGGAACATCATCCCGTCCTTGTACGAATACGAATGCGGAAAGACGGCATCGGTATCATCCGACGAGTGGAAGACACTCACCGAGCGTGCCGAGCGCCTTGTGGATTCATCTCAGTGAAGAGTCGGGAATTGTCAACAAGGATGTGCGGCTTTGGGTAAGTATGGACTGGACCAAAGTGCCCAATGGCGCCGGGAACGGCTCGGTCCTTCTTCGACAGGAGACCGGTCCTTCGATACGCGTGCAGGTAAAGTCCTTCAAGCCCGTCGCGCCTGTGCCGGACTCCGCTGACGGCTTCGTCGAAGCCAACCAATACGTCTCGATTGAGGCTGAGCACTTTACCGGAAAAACCGGGGCCAGTGGCGTGAATTGGGAGAGAATTCCCGGCTTCGGCCGGACGCTTTCAGGAATGAGTGTCTTTCCGGTAACCGCGCCCAGCATGGATCTCGCCAATCCTGCGCCGACGCTGGAATATCGCATGTGGCTCTTCGAAAGTGGCGCATTCAACGTGGAGGTTACTCTGGCTCCAACGCTGAACTTCGTTCCCGGCCGCGGCCTGCGCTTCGCCATCTCCATGGAGATCAGCCCGCACAGATGGTCGATGCTCTCGCCCATAACACCAACGAAGACTGGAGCAAGGCGGTCAACGACGGAGTACGCCGCGTGTCTATCTATATCAACATCGGCGCACCGGGCTTCCATATCCTTAAGGTTCGCATGATCGATCCGGGCATTGTGCTGGAAAGGCTGGTCGTCAGCCGGGGAGCGATCGCACCAAGCTACCTGGGCCCGCCGGAGAGCTTTCATGGCGCTCTGGACAAGCCCAAATGGGCGTGGGTGTTCGCAACTTTATCGACCAATTCATGCGCCGCTTGAGTGCGAAATAGAAATATGCCGAACGGCATGCAATGCCTATCCGCGATGTTTCCGAAAACGCACTGACCTTCCTCAACACCCTCACCACGGCGCACACCAGGACCCGCTGACCTTTTGACGGTTGACACTGGCATG
>JANXYB010000054.1 GCA_025350325.1 Acidobacteriaceae bacterium | reverse complement strand
CGAACGGTACAGGTTCTTCGGGTTGTGCTTCTGCAACACCTTGGTGATCGCCGCCGTCAACGTCGTCTTGCCGTGATCGATGTGCCCGATCGTGCCCACGTTCACATGCGGCTTCGAACGATCAAACTTTTCCTTCGCCATAAAAATCAAACCCTTTCGTGGCTCGTACTACCGGTTTCAACCCGGGGCGCCGGCCATCCGGCTCCAGCCCCAAAACCTTACTTACCTTGCGCGCGGCCGATAATTTCATCGGCGATCATGCGCGGCGCCTCTTCGTAGCGCGCAAACTGCATTGAGTAGGAAGCGCGGCCCTGCGTCGAGGAACGAATCTCGTTAACGTAGCCGAACATTTCCTTCAGCGGCACAATCGCCTTGATCACTTGCGAACCGGCGGCGTGTTCCATACCTTCGATACGCCCGCGGCGCGAGTTGATGTCGCCAATAATGACGCCCATGAATTCCTCGGGGACGGTGACTTCAACCGCCATCACCGGCTCAAGCAACACTGGGCTGGCTTTGCGTGCGGCTTCCTTGAAGGCGATCGAACCGGCGAATTTGAAGGCCATTTCGTTGGAATCGACTTCGTGATAACTGCCGTCGTAGAGGTGCACTTTCACGTCTACTATGGGGAAGCCCGCGAGAATACCCAACTCCAACGCCCCCTGCACACCCTGGTCGATCGGCTTGATGTATTCCTTCGGAACCACGCCACCCTTGATATCGTTGATAAACTCGTAGCCCTTGCCCGGCTCGTTCGGCTCAATGCGCAGTTTGCAATGTCCGTAGTTACCGGAACCGCCGGTTTGGCGAATGTACTTGCCTTCCGCTTCTGCCGACTTGCGAATGGTTTCGCGGAACGCAACCTTGGGCTCACCGACATTGGCGTCGACCTTGTGTTCGCGCTTCATGCGGTCGACCAGGATTTCAAGATGCAACTCGCCCATGCCGCTGATGATGGTCTGGCCGGAATCCTCGTCGGTATGAACCTTGAACGTGGGATCTTCGTCCGACAGCCGCGATAGCGCAATCGCCATCTTTTCCTGGTCGGCCTTGGTCTTAGGCTCAATCGCTACTGAGATCACAGGCTCCGGGAACGTAATCGCACCCAAAGCAATCGGATGGTTCGGGGAGCACAGCGTGTCGCCGGTTTTCAAATCCTTCAAGCCCACGGCTGCGCAAATGTCGCCCGCATAAATCTCGGTGACGTCTTCACGCTTATTGGCGTGCATCCTGACCAGCCGTCCGACGCGCTCTGACCGGCCGGTACGCGGATTGAGCACCGTGTCGCCGGTCTTCAACGAGCCGGAGTAGACGCGGATAAACGACAGCTTGCCGAACGGATCGTTGATCAGCTTGAAGACCAACGATGAAAGCGGCTCATTGTCTTCTGCCTTGCGTATCACGGTCGAGCCGGGATGGGACGGATCAAGTCCTTCCACCGGAGGCTTGTCGAGCGGACTGGGCAGATAGTCGACCACCGCATCAAGAAGCGTTTGCACACCCTTGTTTTTGAAAGCGCTGCCGCAGATGACCGGGAAAACCTTAAGATCGATCGTGGCCTGGCGAATGCCGGCCTTCAACTCTGCGATCGTGGGTGTCTCGCCCTCGAGAAACTTCTCGAGCAACACATCATCGGTCTCTGCGATTACTTCAATCAACTGCAGCCGGAACGCTTCTGCCTTCTTTTGCAGATCGGCGGGGATGGCCTGGACGTCATATTCCGAACCCATCGCCTCGTCATGCCACAGAATGGCCTTCATCTCGATCAGGTCAACGACGCCTTTGAATGCAGCCTCGCCGCCAATTGGGATCTGCAGAGCCACGGGGCGCGCGCCTAGACGCTTGCGAATAGTATCGAGAACGTGCTCGAAATCAGCACCGTTCTTATCCATCTTGTTGACAAAGCAAATGCGCGGAACCTTGTACTTGTCGCCCTGACGCCAGACCGTTTCAGTCTGAGGCTGAACGCCTGAAACTGAATCGAACACGGCAACCGCGCCGTCGAGAACGCGTAAGCTGCGCTCCACCTCGGCGGTAAAGTCGACGTGCCCCGGAGTGTCGATGATGTTGATGCGAATGTCTTTCCACATGCAGGTGGTGGCAGCCGAAGTGATCGTGATGCCGCGCTCCTGCTCCTGCTCCATGTAATCCATGGTCGCAGTGCCCTCGTGCACTTCGCCGATGCGGTGCGTGATGCCCGTATAGAAGAGGATGCGCTCTGTCGCTGTCGTCTTTCCGGCGTCGATGTGCGCCATGATCCCGATGTTCCGGCAACGATTCAGAGGTATGGTGCGAGCCACGGCAATTTCTTCCTTGCGGGCCTCAACGCCCGCGGTTTAATCAGCCCTGAAGCCCTGTTCACGGCTTCCTTGCGCCAGACCGTTTGCTTGGTCGGCTTAAATTTTGCTTCCGCTCCGCTCAGTTACCAGCGGTAATGGGCAAAGGCTTTATTGGCCTCGGCCATGCGGTGAACGTCTTCTTTCTTCTTCATCGCGGCGCCGCGTCCGTTGGCAGCGTCGAGCAGCTCATTCGAGAGCTTGTCGGTCATGCCCTTTTCGCCTCGGCTGCGGCCATACGTAATCAGCCAGCGAATCGCCAGCGAAGTGCGGCGATCAGGATTGACCTCGATCGGAACCTGGTAATTGGCACCGCCAACGCGGCGGGTCTTCACTTCGAGCAACGGCTTGCAATTCTCGACAGCCTTCTTGAAAAGCTTGAGCGCATCGTCGCCGCCGCCCTTCTCTTCAAGAGTCTTCATGGCCGGGTAGAAGATGCCCTGGGCCGTCGACTTCTTGCCGCCCCACATCATCGAGTTCACAAACTTGGTGACCAGCGTCGATCCGTAAACCGGATCTGGCGCTACTTCCCGCTTCGCAATGTGCCCTTTTCTCGGCATAATTCCTCTAAATCCTTGTGCGCTTTCGCGCCGTCAATACCCAAGTCCGGGGTTCAAAGTATTCGCCCTGGAACCGTTATCTACTTCTTTGCCTTTGCCGGCGCCGCGCCACCCTTGGCACGCTTGGCCCCATACTTCGACCGGCTCTGCTTCCGGTTTGCCACGCCAACCGAGTCCAGAGTTCCGCGCACCACGTGATACCGAACGCCTGGCAGGTCCTTAACACGGCCGCCGCGAATGAGAACAATTGAGTGTTCCTGCAAGTTGTGGCCGATGCCGGGGATGTAGGTCGTGACCTCGATGCCATTGGTTAGCCGCACGCGCGCAACCTTGCGCAATGCCGAGTTTGGCTTCTTAGGGGTCTGCGTATACACCCGGGTGCAGACTCACGCCGCTGCGGCGAGGCCTGCAGGGCTGGGGACGCCGTTTTGTACCGCGGGGCCGTGCGCCCCTTACGAACTAACTGATTAAATGTAGGCAAACAAAACTCCTTACCCAAAAGCCGTAATGCTTCACACCATCGAGCCGCGCGCAGCCGCTTCGGGCCTCCCCTGCGATAGCGCTTTAGTCAAACCAGCGCGAACACGCACGGAAGCCCAATCGTTGCTGCTTCGCGTCTGCCTTCGTTCCAAACCCAGACGAGAACCGAGACGGTGGCCAGTCGTTTTCTTGGCAAATGCCTCGAAAAGCCAACTCCGTTTCACCGGTTCCGGCTCGCATAGCCCTCTAAGGTAGAGAACGCGCGAGCACCGATGCGATTTCATCGCTTCCACGCTCTAGCTTCTCTGCGCGAAACGATTTGTCCCTGCCCTTCGCAAGATAAGAGCGCTTCAGAGACCTTTCAGACCGGCATAACTATGCTTGGCCTTGGGTTTCAGTCGACCGCTTGGTTACAGCGGTTTGACTTCCCCACGCGCTCGCCGTCAGGACACACGGATAGACGCGTTCTTGCGGAACCTTTTAACAATAACAAGAAACCCGGTTGGGGTCAACGAATTCGAGCGCTACCGCGCCTTTTTCATCCCTCAGCGAATTGATTGCAACTTCCAAGCGCCACCGTCCAGAACAAATTCGGCCTGTCGCTTGGTGCTCAGCGTGTTTCCAGGATTGTGGCCAATCTTCTGCAATGGCTCGGGAGCGCCATTCAAAACCACGCCTTCAATGAAATAAGCGCTTCTCGAGGTAGCCATGCCGGGGCTGGTTTCGTCCTCGACGCTGCTGATATCGTGAGCTTTGAATCGGTTTGATGCCAGGGTCTGCATGCGCACCGAAAAATGGGTGTCGCTGAAACTGGCAGGGCGCCACTCGATCACCGCGCCTGGACTGGTCAGCTTTAGCAGCTTCTTGCCTTCCGGAGTGAAAGCAAAATCACCCCAGTACCGATTGGGATATTCCTTTATCTTGGTCCAATATTTAGCCGCAAGGCCCTCGCGCATGCCGAGGTCGTCAACGACTACGGTCGCGCTCTCGGGCGGCGTCTGATCGTATTTAGCTTGAATCATTTGCAACGCTTGCGCCTGAGTCAGGTCCGGCGCTGACGAGCAGCCGCCCAATAATAGTCCGGCGCTCAATAGCGCAGCCGCCCCAAGTCCAAGAGTGTGTACCATATTTTTCACAGTTCCCCTTCGCCAATTCAGTTTAAGATTCATCGATCCGGAATTTTCTCCTACTTTCTGCTCCCGTCGATGAAATTGCCTGTGACGAAGCGCACACCACTCATTCAAAGCCCACTTTTCACAAATGTCGACTCAAAGACTTGCGTCGCTCGGACGTTCTAGTCGGGTGGTCATCGGTCACCCGCCAACCGATGCAACAGAAAATCGAGAAAACCCCGCTCATTCGACTTGAGGCATACCTCGGCGTTGGGATTTCCTTCCGTCTTCCGTGTGAAGCCCTTGTCATCGACTTCGATGTGCATCGGCTCTGCCTCACACAATGCCGGGCGAATTGCGTACGCGACAGCGACGGGGTCAAACAGGGTTGGCGCCGCTGGGTGGCCCGCGGCCAAGCCCATCCACTGGTGATACAGCAGCGTCACCTGATCGGTAAGCGCGGAGCCGTGCGAAAAAATGGCTTCTCGCTCCAGCGTTTCCAAATGGATCTGGGTGGAATCGAGGGGCATCATGAATATTGGAACGCCGGCGGCGAACAAGGCTTGGCCGCCTGCAGGGTCACGGTTGATGTTCCACTCTGCGTCCGGGGGCCGATGCGCGCCGGTATGAGCGTCGTCATAACCGCGATCGATGCTTCCGCCCATGATCACGACACGCCGCAACTTTTTAAAGGTAGCCGGATCCCGCTTGATCGCTTCCTGCAAATTAAACAACGGGCCTATCGCAACGAGGGTGATCTGGCCGGGATGAAGCCTGATCTGTTTGAGCAGAAAATCGACTCCGTCTGCATGCTTATGGCCCTGTACCATCTGCCGGGCATAGGCTGCCTGCGTCATCACGTTGTCGGTCTTGGTCTCCACTCCCGCAAGCACGGGGATATCGGTGCGTCCCACCGATTTAAGGAAGCGGTCAACCAGACGCGCACGCAACTCCGTATTGCCGAATGCGGTAGTCACGCCCAGAATGCGCAGTTCTGGACTGCGCAAAGCCAATGCCAGCGCGAACGCATCGTCGATGTCATCGCCAATGTCGGTATCGATGATGACGAGTTGCGTCTTGGCGTCTCCTCGGGAACTCGGGGCTGAGCGCTCCGCAGGCGGAACCTGAGCCTTCGCCGCCACAGTCGTAAAGGTCGCCAGCAAAATCAGTGCAAGAAAAATGCGCGCGCTTTTCATGCCACTACTCTACCGTCTCACTGCGAGATTTGCAGGACGGCGTCGTAGCCGAAGCGTCTTCGTGATTGCATGGATATGGCTGAGCCTCTGAGCCGCGAACTGACACACGCGAACTGCTCGAAAACAAGAGGAGCCGTCGCCCGCTTGCCGGGTCAATCCTCAAGAGCTCCTCCCCAATGCGGCAACAATCATCTCGGTGTCATATACGCACCCACCCCATACTCCGCCGCTCGCCTGCACAAGCGCAGCCCACAACCGGGTATCGTCGGGCAATGAAGGATGAGGACGCAGGTCTGGGCGGAGCGTCCGCTTTGCCAACCTGCGCGCGCCCTCGTCGGCGCTGAACTCCGCACCGGCCTCGCCAACCAGGTGAACCGAGCCATGCATCTTTTCACGATCGATTACGATTTCAATCTGGTCGCCCTCAAGCACTTTGCCGATCGGCCCGCCGGCAAGCGCTTCAGGGGAAATGTGCCCGATACAGGCCCCGGTCGAAACTCCGCTGAAGCGCGCGTCTGTCAGCACTGCGACATGCTTGCAATGCGGGATCTGTTTGAGTGCTGACGTGACCTGATAAATCTCCTGCATGCCGGCGCCCTTGGGCCCGCCGCAGATGAGCACGATCACGTCGCCGTGGCCCACCTTGCCGCTTTTGATCGCTGCGACGGCGGCGGCCTCGGTGATGAAAACCCGCGCTGGTCCACGGTGGCGATACATGCCATCGGCGCTGACAAGCGAAGGATCAATCGCAGTGCTCTTGATGACCGCACCCTCCGGCGCCAAGTTTCCTACCGGGAAACAGACTGTCGCCGTGAGTCCTCGTGAACGCGCCCTATCCGGCGACATGATCACATCGTCTGCATCGATCCCGTCCAATTCCTGCAATCTGCGCCGGACTTCGCGACGCCGTTCACTGTCGCGCCACCAATCGAGGCAGGCGTCGAGTGTTTCGCCGGTGACGGTTCTGACCGCAGTGTCGAGCAGACCAGCAGAGCGCATTTGAATCATCACTTCCGGTACGCCGCCAGCTAAAAACACCTGCACAGTGGCGAAATTGCGCGGTCCATTGGGAAGAGCATCGACCAGGCGCGGAACCTGGCGATTCACTTCCGTCCATTCTTGAATAGTCGGCCGCTTTAGACCTGCAGAAAACGCGACGGCGGGCAGATGGAGCAGCAAATTCGTCGATCCGCCAAACGCCGCATGCAGCACCATCGCATTGCGAACTGCGGACGAGGTCAACACGTCGGCAACGCCCATGTGCAACGCATGCATGCGCAGCAACGCCCGTGCCGAACGTCTCGCTGCATCAAGCCATATGGGCTGGCCCGAGGGCGCGAGCGCAGTATGCGGCAACGCCAGGCCCAGAGCCTCGGCGACCACTTGCGCAGTTGCCGCGGTGCCCATAAATTGGCAGCCGCCGCCCGGCGATGCGCACGTGCGACAACCAACTTCTGCGGCGTATTCGAGCGTGATTTGTTGCTGTGCAAAGCGCGCGCCGATGGTCTGCGCCATGGCGGCGTCTTCGCCGGATTGGGGAAGCAGCGTGACACCGCCCGGTACCAGCACCGCAGGCAGTTTGCCCGACGAGGCAAGCGCCATCATCATCGCAGGCAAACCCTTGTCGCATGTCGCGACACCCAGCACGCCTTTGCTCGTAGGCAGAGAACGCATAAGCCGCCGCAATACCATCGCCGCATCATTGCGAAAAGGCAGCGAATCCATCATGCCGGCGGTGCCCTGCGTTCGGCCATCGCAGGGGTCGGTGCATGCTCCTGCAAACGGGGTCGCCCGCAACGCTTTTAATTCGCGCGCGGCCTCAGCTACCAGCAAGCCGACTTCCCAGTGCCCGGTGTGGAAACCGAGCGCGATGGCTCGGCCATCCTCTGCGCGCAATCCGCCATGGGTGCTGAGAATCAAGAATTCAGGATCGAGCAGACGCGCAGTTTCCCAGCCCATGCCCGCATTCTGACTTAGACCAAACAGATTTCCCGATGGCTCAGCAAGCAACATCTCGGCGGTCAGGGGAAGAGTGCCCTCGGGACCTGCAGCATGCGTTGCGACGCCGCGAAAACTGGCTTCTGGCGACTCTAGAACTGACGCAAGTGAAATCTCAGCGATGGCGATCTCCTTCGCCCTGTAGAGGCTTGAGAAATTCATTTCCCGCTATCGTTGTCACGTGTCGGGTGCTCCTTCTCAGCGCTCTTCGCGGCAAGCGTGGGAGCCCCGCACTCTACAATCCAGCATCGTCACTTGGCATCGGCCGTCGCCACAGCGACCAGCGAATCCGCACAGCCGTAGTAGAGCAGCCAATGTTTATGAAAGTACACGAGGCCCTCGGCAAACGTCGTGCCCGCAGCGTACTGGCCGGTTTTTTCGTACGGCAGTTCCGGCTTCAAAACAGGCTGGTCTAATTGTTTGAGCAAGTGCGCCGGATTGATCGGATCGAACAGCGCCTCGCCTGCCGCATAAGCATTGGGCCCCAGGTCGGGATCGCCACCCGTGGTCGCGTTTTTTCCGTTGTAGAGCACTACAATTCCTGCTTTGGTCAGGATCGGCGGGGGGCCGGTTTCAGGGAACGTGCTATCAAAATGTCCTGCTCTGGGCTGCAACAACTCAACTGGCTTTCCATCCGCACCCTCCACAGGATCCCAATGGATCAGGTCTCCCGATGTTGCCAATCGAATCGATCCTTCGCCCCAATACATCCAGTAGCGGCCGTCGACTTTCGCGGCCATCACGCGACCTTTTTTAAGTTGCGTCAGGATCCCCGCCGACTTGTATTTCAAGTCTGCATACTTGCCGTGCGCAGCCGTAAAAAACGCGGGGCCGTGTTTAACCCAATGCTTCAAGTCCGTCGAAGTAGCGATCCCCACTGAATACGTGGTGCGATTCCATTGCGTGTAGGTCAGCACGTACGTGCCGTTCTCACCTTCGACGATGCGCGGATCTTCAACGCCGCCTGGCCATTCGCGCGCTTTCTGTTCGTCGTCTGCGGGAGAAAAAACGGGCGTTGCCCCTCGCTCGAAGTGAATGCCATCGGAACTCTCCGCCATTCCGAGGCGCGACGTATGCCCGCCGATCTCCATTGCGCCAGAGTTGTCTTCGGCGCGATACAGCACAAAGACCTTGCCGTGACGCACGATGGCCGCGGGATTAAAGGTGTGCAGAGCTTCCCAATGCGCGGGCGATTTCAAGATCGGATCAGTAAACGTAGACTCCGGGCGCGGCGATATCACCGGATTGCCCTGTGCCGGCCGCGTAAACGGGCCGATCACCCACGGTGCAACAGTTTGTGCGTGCAGCGACGCCGCGCAGAATACGAAGTACAAGCTAAATCTGATAACGAATTTCATCTAGAATCAATCCCAACTTGCTTACGCTGCGAATCTAAGTCATTGCCGCTCTTACTGTACAGTGCGGCCAGGAGACGAGCGCTCTCACGCGCCAGACCCATCGCTTACAACCTCATAAAAACTCAATGCAGCATCGCCTTGTTCGAGCAATCTGATTCGCTCAAGGCTGCTGTAGCGTGTATCGAGCTTCTCTTTGCGGCGATGCTCAGCAATGATGCGCGCGCTCTCAGCAAGTAAGCGCGCGGCACTCGCGCCGAGCAAACCAAGTACCGTGGAATATTCGTCCGCCGCATCGTAAGGGGGATCGAGAAACACCAGGTCAAACTGCTGCTCTTCCTTTGCGCTTGCTCGTCGCAGGAAGTCGCCAACGCTGCCTGCTTGAATGCTAAAACCTTCGCGCACGCCCAGCTTTTCAAGGTTTCCATGCAGTATTTTAAGCGCTGCCGGATCGCGCTCGACAAACGTCACTGCGCGCGCACCACGGCTGAGAGCCTCAATTCCCACGCCGCCCGATCCCGCATACAAATCCAAGAAGTGCGCACCCTCGATGCGAGGCGCAAGCACATTGAAAAGCGTCTCGCGCAGCCGGTCGCTGGTGGGCCGCGTGGTCAACCCCGCGGGCGCCTGCAACACGCGCGAACGAAACGATCCTGCAATGATGCGCATCGCGAATTAGCATACCTGAAAGCGCGCCTTGCCCCGACCCTCTACAATTTGGGTATGAGGGGCTGGTCAATTCCGCTGGGGCGATGGATGGGCGTGGAAATGCGCATGCACGCGTTTTTTCCATTGCTGGCCCTGGTATGCATCATGCTCAGCAAATCGGAAGGCTGGTGGCGCGGCCTGGGACTGTTCTTCGTTCTGGTAGCGGCGGTCGTAGTCCGCGAGGCGGCGCGTCTCATTGTGGCTGCATGGCTTGGCCTTCGCTTGCGCGCGGTTTTGTTGCTGCCGGTCGGCGGCCTGTTTGCCTATGCCAATCCTGAAAGCCAGGAGATCGCCAATCAGGGTGTCGGGCAATTTGCCATGGCGCTGGCTGGCCCGTTGGCCAACGGGATCACCGCGCTGATGTTAGGAGCGGCGTTTATCGGGGCCGGTGGAGACGTCCAACTTTTCCCGCATCCATGGATCACCGCCGCGTGGCTCTTGCGCAGCATGGTGTGGATGCAAGCGGGACTCGCTGTACTTCATTTGGTTCCTGCCTATCCGCTCGATGCCGGTCGGCTGCTGCGCGGCAGCTTTGCGCGCAGTCACGGCATTTCTCCCGAGGGCCGCGCGGCTAGCGGACTGGGCCAGTTGCTCGCGGGCACCGCCATGATCGGCGGTATGTTGATGCACAGTTACTGGCTGACCATCGCCGGCTTTTTCATCTTGATCGCCGCACAGGTCGAGGATCAAGGCGTCTTTTTTCAGTCGGTCGTCGACACAGTACACATGCGCGAAGTGATGCTTACCGACTTCGCCACTCTCTCACCATCTGACACATTGGCAGACGCTTTAGTGCGCTGTGTTCACTCGCTGCAAGAAGATTTCCCCGTGGTGCGCGGACCGCAACTGGTAGGCATTGTTTCGCGCCAGCGTATCGTCGATGCCCTGCGCAACGAAGGCAATGGATACGTGCAATCGGTGATGTCGCGCGCGTTCCAGGTGGCTCGCCCCGAGGACACATTGGGAGCCATCATTCGCCGCATCTCGGCCGGCCATGGACTCTCGCTGATTCCAGTCACCGAAAGCGGTCGGGTCGTCGGTATCGTCAGCGTGCAAAACCTGATGAGTTCGATGTCGCTCTTGTCGGAGCAGCGCCGTCTGGAGCACCAGGAAGCCGGAAAGTAGCGACCGCATGTCGGCGCACGCCCCAACGCAACCCGGCTCTGCTCAACTCGCGCCCGGCCTTTACCTCGTCGCAACGCCCATCGGCAATCTTGGGGATATTACCTTGCGCGCGCTTGAAGTGCTTAAAGGCGTGGATCGCATCGCCTGCGAAGACACGCGGCAAACACAAAAGCTGCTCAACCACTTCGCCATCAGCACTCCTACGCTCAGTTGCCACCAACACAATGAACGGCGGCGCGCCGAGGAGCTGATCGCATCTCTCAAAGCCGGCGGACGCATCGCTGTCGTTTCAGACGCAGGCATGCCGGGCATCAGCGACCCCGGTGGATGGCTCGTCGCGGAAGCCATTGCAGCCGGTGTGTCTGTTATCCCCATCCCCGGCGCCAATGCGGCCTTGAGCGCGCTCGTAGCCTCCGGTTTACCGACCGAAGAATTTCACTTTATTGGCTTCCTGCCTGAAAAAGCCGGTGCTCGCCGCACACGTCTTGAAGCCCTCGCCGCGCAGCCCCGCGAGACCTCGCTCACACTCGTCTTCTACGAAGCGCCGCATCGCATCGTCGAGACGTTGGCCGATCTTGAAACCGTGTTTGGCCCTGCATTGCGCGTAGTCGCCGCTCGCGAAATCACCAAGCTGCATGAAGAGTTTTTGCGCGGCACAGTAGCCGATGTCCGCCGCAATTTAGTAGAGCGCGATCGCATCCGCGGCGAATTCACGCTGTTAGTTGAGGCTCCTGCCCAATCAAATGCGCAACCAATCGGTAGCACTTCAGAAAAACTCACTGACCGCCTTGCACGCCTGCAAACCGAATTCGCCATCGACGAAAAAGATGCACTTAAACGCATCGCGCGTGAATCTGGGCAATCGAAGAGCGATCTTTATCGAGAATTGCAGCGCGTGCGCGCAAGGCGCAAATAAACGGCGTGCAGTTCAAAATGCACGTTTAAATCAAAAGATGGTCTGCCAGCTCAAGCCGTCACCATCATCACCGCTTCCGCCGGGCTTTCCGCAACTTTAAGCAGATCGCGATTCTTTTCCTTCAAAAAACCTTCCTCCACTGCGCGGTCAAGGAACTTGAGCAAGCCGTCCCAATAACCTGCCGTATTGATTAGCACGCATGGCTTCGCATGCAGCCGCAGTTGCGCCCAAGTAATGATTTCCATGAATTCGTCCAGGGTCCCATACCCGCCCGGCAGGACCAAGAAAGCGTCGGCCAGCTTTGCCATGCGGGCCTTGCGCTCATGCATCGTGCCGACCGCTTCGAGCCGCGTCAAGCCGGTGTGCGCTATCTCGCTGCCAGATAGGATTTCAGGCAACACGCCGATCACCTCCGCGCCACCCGCCAATGCCGCGTCCGCCACTGCTCCCATCAAGCCGATGCTCGCTCCGCCGTAGACCAGGCCCATGCCAGCGACGGCGATAGCCGTGCCCAATGCTTTTGCGTCCGCCAGAAATGCAGGATCATTGCCGTTCGACGAACCGCAGTACACGGCGACGCGCGTAGGAGACTTTTCAGGAGCATGCATTCATCCAGAATAGCGACCGGGGCCACTCAAGGACGCGACCAGAGCCATGCAACGCGCGCCACAAAGCCACTCCGCAGGACGTCCCGCGTCAACCTCGACCTTCAATGATCCTCACCGTTCAAAGAACGCGAGCCTGCCGCCGACAACGGGAAAGCGAGCAGGATCGCGGAGCCCCGCAAATGGTGAAACATCGCTTTATTTTCTAGCTATTCCCGCCCCTGTGCCAACCAGCAAGTTCGACTCCGCCCCACGTCCGGCGCAGGCAACCGCCATCGACGTTACACTAGTAGCAGGAACCTTCCCGCCGGACGCCGCCTTGCAGCCGCTCATCGACAACTTGAATCCCGAACAGCGCGCCGCGGTCGAAGCAACGGAAGGCCCCCTGCTCATCCTGGCCGGTGCCGGCTCAGGCAAAACCCGGGTCATTACCAGCCGCATCGCGTGGCTTATTCACGAAAAAGGCGTTGCACCGGACTCGATCCTCGCTGTCACATTCACCAACAAAGCCGCCAAAGAAATGGCATCGCGCGTCGAAAAACTGATGGGTCACTCGTCCCTTTCGAAGCCGCTCATTGCCACGTTCCACTCTCTTTGCGTGCGCATGCTGCGCCGCGATATTGAAGCCCTCAAGGTCGGAAGCGAGGGTCTCACTCGATCCTTTGCTATCTACGATGAAAACGATCAGTCCGGCATCATCAAGCAGATCATGCGCCGCATGGGTCTCGACACCAAGCAACTCACCCCGCGCACCGTTCTCAGCCGCATCTCCTGGGCCAAGAATCACATGGTCGATCCCCAGGAGTATTACCTCGAATCGAAAGACCCCAACAGCGAACGCATTGCCCACATCTATCAGAGCTATAAGGCGGAACTGCGCAAAAACAACGCCCTCGATTTCGACGATCTACTCCTTGAAGCAGTGCGCCTGCTCAAGGTTTCAGCCGAAACGCGCGAGCGGTATCAACGCCGCTATCGCTACCTGCTGGTTGACGAATATCAGGACACGAATCGACCTCAATACGAATTGATGAAGATGCTGGCCGGTGAATCGAAAAACGTCTGCGCCGTGGGCGACGAAGATCAGAGCATCTACTCATGGCGCGGCGCCGACATCCGCAATATTCTCGAGTTTGAGAAGGATTTCCCCACCGCCCGCATCGTGCGCCTCGAGCAGAATTACCGCTCTACGCAGATCATTCTTGAGGCCGCCGGCGCTGTCGTTGCCAACAATATTCGCCGCAAAGGCAAGAAGCTGTGGACCGATCGCCAAGGGGGCTCGCTGGTCGGCTACTACGAAGCTCCCGACGGTGAAAATGAAGCACTTTTTATAGCAGACAGGATTCAGAAATTTCTCCGCGAATCGGTTGAGGTTGGCGATGAGGCGCACTGCGCCGTGCTCTACCGCACCAATTCACAGTCGCGCCTGGTTGAGGAAGCACTGCGCCGCTACAACATCAGCTACACCATGGTTGGCGGATTCAGCTTCTACGATCGATCTGAAATCAAAGACCTCCTCGGCTACCTGCGTCTGGTACGCAATCCGCACGACTCAATGGCGTTGCAGCGGGTCGTTAATACGCCCGCGCGTGGCATCGGGAAATCTACACTCGAAACCCTGGAGCGGCTCGCCCTCGAGACGGGCCAGTCAACGTGGGACGCGCTCGGCTCCGCCATCGCCAACCGCCTCATCCCCACCCGGGCGCAGATGGCATTGGAGTCGTTTCGCCAGCTTGTTCTCGACGCCCAAGCCATGCTTGATCCTGACTTTGCCGGCAAGCTCTCAGCCGACGTGGCCACGGAAGGAGACGACACTGGTTTCGATTTTGGCGCCGCCGAGCCCACTGAGGATGAAAAGCGGCAAACAGTAGCGGC
>JANXYB010000022.1 GCA_025350325.1 Acidobacteriaceae bacterium | reverse complement strand
GGGATGAAAATTACCGAGCGAACGACCGACACCGCGTGACCTTTAGTACGCGCATTTGGCTGAAGGTTATGTTGCGTGCTCCTTCTTGACAGCGCTGTGATATTTCTTGCGAATCTCAGCGATGTCCACGGACGGCTTTGGGACTTGGAACTTGAGGCCTTCCATGGCGTTGACGATGATCTCTGAGATCGCCAAATCGCGAAACCATTTATGGTCCGCCGGAATCACGAACCACGGTGCATCGTGCGTGTTGCATTTAGCAAATATCGCTTCGTACGCTTTTGAGTAGTCGTTCCAATATTCCCGCTCTTTGTAGTCCGCTTCGCTGATCTTCCAGCGCTTGGCAGGGGTGTCGAGCCTCTTTTCGAAGCGCGACAGCTGCTCCTCTTTGCTGATATGCAGAAAGAATTTGAGAATGTGGGTTCCATTCGCTGTAAGTCGTCGCTCAAAATCGTTGATCTGTTCATACGTCTTTGACCAAACTTTTTTAGACACCAGGTAGTGAACGCGCACGATCAGCACATCCTCGTAGTGAGACCGGTTGAAAATAGCAACCTCGCCGCGCTTCGGAACATGAGGTTCGACACGCCAAAGAAAATCGTGAGCGAGTTCTTCTTTGGTAGGCTCCTTGAAACTTGTGACACTGCATGCCTCCGGATTCATTGAGCCGATCACATGTTGAATGACTCCGTCTTTACCGCCCGCATCCGGCGCTTGCAGACAAATTAGGATAGAACGCTTTGCCTCCGCGAAGAGTTGCAACTGCAACTCGCCCATCCGCTCGCGTAATTTCTTAATGCGGCTCAGCGCTGTTTTCTTCGTATGGTTAGCCGTAAACTTCGGATCAACGTCCTTCAGCCGCAAACCGGAGTCAGGCGGAACGCGAAATTCCTTGTAATAGTTCTTCACGCTAGCTCCACGATTTCTATCATGATTGCGGCTTGCTTCATGCCATCTCTTTTTCCATCGCACTCGAGTATTCGCCGCGGCGTGCTGCCTTGTTGCAACGAGCCCGGTGAACGAGTGCCTTCTGCGCTGCAGGAACATTCTCGTCTTTGCCATTCCAAATTTCGAGCGCCGGCTCCTGTATGGCACGTGCATACGAAAATGCCACGGCCCACGGAAGCCGCGATCTAAATCGGACATTCATTGCATTGAGGCGCGCAGAAGCGAGTTCGCCGGATTGACCGCCCGACAAAAATGCAATCCCGGGCACCGCCGCAGGCACGGCTCGCAGCAAACACTGGATCGTGGCATCCGCTGTCTCCTCAGCCGACTCTTGTTGCGGGCATTCCAAGCCGGGCAAAACCATGTTCGGCTTGAGAATCATTTCTTCGAGCGAGACCCTTTGCAGGTAAAGGTGATGAAACACCGCTCGCTGCACGCGCTCAGTCACCTCGGCGCATCGCGCCATTGAATGATCCCCATCCATCAGCACTTCGGGTTCGACGATGGGCACCAGCCCGGCTTCCTGACACAGCGCAGCATAGAGGGCCAGTTGCAGTGCGTTAGCGTCGATACAGCCCTCGCTCGGAATTCCATCATTGATTGCAATCACGGCGCGCCATTTAGCAAAGCGCGCTCCCATCTTCGCGTATTCACTTAAACGATCGCGCAGGTCATCCAAACCTTCGGTGATCTTTTCACCCGGGTGACCTGCCATTTCTTTGGCGCCAGCGTCCACTTTGATGCCAGCCAGGATGCCCGCATCCTGCAGCGCTCTTGCAAAGGGCATGCCAGCCTTGGTTTGCTGTCGAATTGTCTCATCCACTAGAATCGCGCCGTTGATGCAATCGCCCAAACCGGGCGCGGTCACAATCATGTCTCGATACGCTCGACGCATCTCCAAGGTCTGAGGAATTCCTGCAGCCGCGAAACGCTTATTGCAGGTCGGCGTACTCTCATCCATTGCCAGCAGACCCTTGTCACCCGCCACCAGGGCTTGCGCGGTCTTGCCGAGTTCTCCCTTGCTCATTTCATCGTCTCCAGCAAATTGCTTTCACCCTAGATTAGTAAATTGTCTCGGCACCGCCGCGGGATGCAATTCTGGTCGCAGCCTGGACGCCCGCATCCAGCTTTCGAACAGTTAGATGCCGACTGCTGGCCCTCTGGCCATCGGGCTCCAACCACATTTTCTTTTCAGAAGGTCAACAAAATCCCGTGGTGCGAAAACTAAACGCAACATTCGTTGTATTGCTCTGGTCCAAACCAACCCCATCTTTCTTGCCGCATCCAAATCATCGATTAAAGGACGTAAATCTGTAGCGGAGTTTTGAACTTATGGCTGACAAGCTGGCATTAGTTACGGGAGCATCGAGCGGGATTGGGTATTGGTTGGCAAAGGAATTGGCGGGGCGCGGTTACGATCTGGTGGTCTGTTCGTCTGGCGCGCGGCTCAACTCGGCGGTAAGCGATTTCGAGTCTAAAGGTGTGGACGTCACCGAAATATCTGCCGACCTCTCCACGCGCGACGGCGTCAAAAAGTTGTGGGAGGGCTTTACAGCGCTGGGTCGCCCACTGGATATCGCCTGTCTCAACGCAGGCGTGGGCGTCGGTGGGCTTTTTGCGGAAACGGACTTAGACGAAGAACTCAAGATGATTGAGTTGAACTGCACGGGGACCGTGCACCTGGCGAAACTCGTTGTCCTGCACATGATGCCTTTGAACGCCGGGCGAATCCTTTTCACCGCATCGATTGCCGGCGAAATGGTGGCGCCGCGCGAAGCAGTGTACGCAGCTACCAAGGCCTTCGACCTGTCATTCGCACATTCTCTTCGTTATGAACTTCGCGATACCGGCATTACGGTCACGGCACTGCAGCCGGGGCCGACTGACACTGACTTCTTCCACCGCGCTGGTATGGACGACACCGAAGTTGGTTCCAAGGGCAAGTCTGAAAGCAAGCCTGAAGACGTTGCAAAACAGGGTATCGATGCGCTGCTTGCCGGCGATGACCATGTTTATTCTGCCTCTCTGAAAACCAAGGTGGAAGGCATGGTAGCGAATCTCATACCGGGCAATGCGAAAGCAGCGATGCACGAAAAGATGGCGCGGCCCAACAGCGAGAAATAGCCACCACACCACTGGCAGTCGAAGTGGGCTGCAACCGTCGAATTTTGACATGATGAGCGCAAATACACAAAGGAGTTGCTATGTCGGATGCATTAAAAGAAAAACCGAATGCTGAAAGTCTGCCAAAATCCAATGGCGCGGCCGTGTTGATTGATGGTCACTATGCGCCGCCACCTGCTGACAAAGACGGTAAGCTCTGGGTGCGGACCAGCGCCCGGATCGAAGCCGAACCGCAGCAGTGCTACGACATCTGGCGTGACCTTGAGAACATTCCCTCGTGGCAGGAAGAGATTGTGGAGGTGCGTCGCACAGGCGAGAAAACTTCACACTGGGTGATGCGATCGGGCGACAAAACTATCGAGTGGGATTCAGAGATTCTCGCCGATGAACCGGGCAAACGGATTGCGTGGCATTCTATCGCCGGAGATGCCCAGAATGCGGGCGAAGTCATCTTTGAAAAAGCTCCTACTGGCCGCGGCGCATTCGTAACCGTGCTGCAGGAGTTCCGGATGGGTAAGCTCGCGACTGCATGGGAGACTCTGATTGGCCGCAATCCAAAACAGGCAGTTATCGAAAACCTACGTCATCTAAAGGCGATGGCCGAGACGGGCGAAATTCCTCGGATCGAGCCGCAGCCGCATGGGCAACGCGGGACTGTAGGCGAAATGAAGAAGTCTCTCTATGGGGAAAAAGTGCCTGTTCCCTCGGGAACGAAAGAACGCGTCAGCGCATAAATAGCGGCCCGCGACAAACATATCGAGAGCCTTCGCAGATGCGGAGGCATGGGAGGCAAAAAAGATGAAAGCAGTTTGCTGGATGGGAAAAAGCAAAGTAGAGACCCTTACCGTAGCGGATCCTCAAATATTGAATCCGCATGACGCAATTATCAAAATTACACGCACTGCAATTTGCGGATCAGACCTGCACCTGTACGACGGTTTCATTCCAACGATGGAAGCTGGTGACGTTCTCGGCCACGAGTTTATGGGCATCGTGGAAGAGACCGGCAAGGCCGTGACTAATCTCAAACGCGGTGATCGGGTGGTCGTGCCATTCACCATCGCGTGCGGTAGTTGTGCGTTCTGCAAGAAACAGCTTTGGTCAGCTTGCGACAACACCAATCCAAATGCGCACTTGATGGAAGCTGCTTACGGCTATTCAGGCTCAGGCTTGTTTGGCTATTCGCACATGATGGGCGGATATGCCGGCGGGCAGGCGCAGTATGCGCGTGTGCCGTTTGCCAATGTGGGGCCATTAAAGATTGAAAGTGATCTTCCCGATGAAAAGGTTTTGTTCCTGTCCGACATTTTCCCGACCGGGTACATGGCGGCAGAGAATGCACAGATCGAGCCGGGAGATACCGTTGCTGTTTGGGGCTGCGGTCCAGTCGGCCAGTTCGCCATCGCGAGCGCGTTTATGTTAGGCGCGGGGCGGGTGATAGCCATTGATCGTCTGCCCGAGCGTCTGCAGATGGCGCGCTCTATCGGCGCAATCACGGTTGATTATTCAGAAGAAGACGTCGACGTCCTCACCGCTCTCAAGGATTTAACTGGCGGCATGGGTCCGGACAGTTGCATCGACGCAGTCGGCCTCGAAGCGCATTCGTCAGACTTGAAAGGCCTCTACGATTCCGTGAAGGTCGCGTTGCTGCTTGAGACTGACAGGCCCATAGTGCTGCGTCAGGCTATCCAAGCAGTGCGCAAAGGCGGGACGCTTTCAATTCCGGGCGTGTACGGCGGGCTGCTGGACAAAGTTCCCTTCGGCGCTGCATTTGGCAAGGGCATCACGATGAAGATGGGCCAGACCAACATGCACAAATACATGAAGCCGTTGCTGAATAGAATTCAACAGGGCCAGATCGATCCCACTTACATCATCTCGCATCGGATAACGCTGGACGAAGCGCCCGACATGTATAAGATTTGGCGCGACAAGAAGGAAAATGTTACGAAGATCGTCATTGACCCGTGGGCTACAAAACAGGCTGCGTAGAGCACAGTCAATGATGAAAGATGCAGTATCAAAACAACCATTCTTGACCGTCGCCAAATCTGAAAGTTTTCATTGAGCTCGGTCATCAAACTCGAACATCATTCTGTACCGCTTCGCAGCGATGCGCAGCGGCACGGGATGGTGCGCGTTCGCGGCGCTCGTGAGCACAATCTGCGCAATGTCGACGTTGACATTCCGCGCGACGCTTTAGTTGTCTTCACTGGAGTTTCGGGTTCCGGCAAATCATCGCTCGCATTTGGAACTCTCTATGCTGAGGCGCAACGACGATACCTTGAATCGGTTTCTCCGTATGCTCGTCGCTTGTTTCATCAACTGAGTGTGCCAGAGGTTGACTCAATCGAGGGGTTGCCGCCGGCTGTCGCCTTGCAGCAACAGCGTGGATCGCCCACTACCCGCTCTTCGGTCGGCAGTGTCACGACTCTATCTAATCTCGTGCGCATGTTGTATTCGCGCGCCGGCCAATACCCGCACGCCGCACCAATGCTCTACGCCGAAAACTTTTCGTCGAATCGTGTCGAGGGGGCTTGCCCGGCTTGCCATGGTCTGGGTCGCATTTACGATGTGACCGAACAATCGATGGTTCCCGACGATTCGCTTACCATTCGAGAGCGAGCGGTGGCTGCATGGCCCACGGCCTGGCAGGGGCAAAACCTGCGCGACATTTTGGTTACGCTAGGCTACGATGTCGACCGCCCGTGGCGCGAGTTGCCCAAGAAAGATCGCAACTGGATTCTGTTCACCGATGAAAAGCCTACCGTGCCCGTCTATGCCGGTTTTACCCCCGCCGAAACTCGACAAGCTCTTCGTCGAAAGATGGAGCCGAGCTACCAGGGTACATTCACCAGCGCAAAACGCTACGTGCTCGAGACATTTGCTAAATCGCAAAGCGCGATGATGAAGAAGCGAGCCGCGCAATACATGCTGAGCACCGAATGCTCCGCTTGTCACGGTAAAAAGCTCCGCGCCGATGCGCTTGCGGTCAAGTTTGCCGGGCTGGATATCGCGGAGATGGCAAGCATTCCACTGAAGCGGCTCGGGGCCACGCTCAGGCCGCTCATAGCTGCGAGCGCTCATCGTATGAATGGGCACGGCATAAACGGGCACGACCATCCAGAAAAACTGATTGTTGCGCAGCGAATTACGAGTGATGTCGTGGCGCGGTTGCAGGTCTTACTCGACTTGGGCCTCGGATATTTGTCTTTGGATCGAAGCACACCCACGCTGTCGCCCGGAGAATTGCAACGCCTGCGACTCGCAACCCAGCTCTATTCAAATTTGTTCGGTGTCGTCTATGTGCTCGACGAGCCCTCAGCCGGGCTGCACCCTTCCGATACGCAGTCTCTGCTGCGAGCGTTGGACGCGCTGAAGTCAGTAGGAAATTCGCTGTTTGTTGTAGAGCATGAGCTTGACGTCGTTCGTCACGCCGATTGGGTCGTCGACGTCGGCCCAGGCGCGGGCAGTAAAGGCGGCGAAGTACTCTACAGCGGCCCGTTGGACGGGTTGCGAAACACTAAGAATTCTGAGACCGCGCATTACTTGTTCAATCGCCCGTCGTCTAGAAGAAAAGAGCTGCGCACACCCAGCGGCTGGCTGCGTCTGCGGAATATCACTCGGAACAATCTCACATCTCTGGACGCAGAAATCCCGCTCGGTGTTTTCACAACCGTCACCGGCGTATCGGGATCGGGTAAATCGAGTCTTGTCAGCCAGGCGCTGGTTGAACTGGTTGCGCAACGTCTCGGGCAATCCGTCACCGACGAAGCCGACGAGGACGATCCGCTCGAGCAGACCGCTCTTGGAGAGGCGAGCGGCGAAATCGTCAGCGGGATCGAAAACATTCGTCGCCTAGTACGTGTGGATCAGAAGCCAATTGGGAGAACGCCGCGATCAAACATGGCGACCTACACCGGCCTGTTCGATCACGTGCGCCGGCTGTTTGCCTCAACCAAAGCAGCGAAGGCTAGACACTACGACGCTGGCCGCTTCTCATTCAACGTCGCAAAAGGGCGATGCGAGACGTGCTCCGGCGAGGGCTTCGTGTGCGTTGAGTTGCTCTTCCTGCCCAGCGTCTATTCGCCGTGCCCAGCCTGCAACGGTTCACGGTACAACGCGAAGACGCTGGAAATTAAATACCGGCACAAGAGCATCGCCGATGTACTCGGCATGACCGTGGATAGCGCGCTTGAGTTCTTTTTGGACGAGCCGCATTTGCAGCGATCGCTATCTGTGTTACGCGAAGTTGGGCTGGGCTACCTGCGTCTAGGCCAGCCAGCAACAGAGCTCTCGGGCGGCGAGGCGCAGCGCATCAAGCTTGCGACGGAGCTGCAGACCATGGAGCGCGGTGACACGCTCTACGTTCTAGATGAGCCGACTACAGGCCTGCACCCGTCAGACGTCGCGCGCCTGGTTACGCAGTTACACGGCTTAGTCGACGCCGGCAATACGGTCGTCGTCGTTGAGCACGATATGGATATTGTCGCGAGCAGCGACTGGGTGATCGATGTTGGCCCTGGAGCGGGAGAAGAAGGCGGTCAGATCGTAGTTGCGGGAACTCCGAAAGAACTGGCGCAATCGCGCAATAGTAGAACGGCGCCGTTCCTCGCGCGGACGTTGAATCTTAGCGGGGATGATCACGCATCGGATCAAGGCGCATGAATGCCTGAACGCGCTTTCCTTTGAGACGACCGTAGTCGCCCTCTGAGTCTATTTCTTGAATCCGGGCAATGCGACGCGCTTTGCGATGTGATCCTGAATCCAGTGGCTGTCCCACCATTCCTTGGGATCGATCTGCACACCATCGAGCTGCATTGCAAAGTGAATGTGGTCTCCGCCTGCCATGCCGGTCATGCCGCTCTGTCCCATGACCTGGCCGCGTTTCACCATGTCGCCCTCATGCATCGCGATGTGACTGAGATGGCCATAGATGGTCTGCAGACCGTAGCCGTGGTCAACCACGATGCAGTTGCCATAAATCCCCAGTGGCGCGGCGTACACGATGCGGCCATCGTTTGAGGCTTCAACGCCAACATGTTGGGTGACCGCCAGATCGTATCCAAGATGCACCTGCTGATCGATTTTCTTCCCCTGGTACATATAATTGCGCAAATCCGCAAACGTAGATTCAGCCTGTGAATGAGCCTGCCGCGCGAATGGATCAGACCATAAAAATTTGTCTGCCGTCTTTAGGCGCAGATCGGCGAGCGTCTTGTTATTCGAGCGCCGCATTTCGTTATTGATTTTGACGAAGCGTGCGACCTGGTCACCCGAGCCGTTTGGATCAAGCTCGCCGACAACCTTTTGCATAAACGCATCGCTCACGGCGAGATTGTGGACGGTGTACTTCGGCTGCTCTTTTTTGGGGAACTGAACCACCAGCGCACTGGTCACGTCATTTCCTGCGCCGTTAGAAGCGTAAACTTTCGGCACGGTGTTCGCAGGCATATTCCAAGCGAAGGCGAAGAGCGAAAAAAGTTGGCCTTTGCCACCCGGCACAGGCCATGCACGAAACGTTTGATCGCCGACGCGCACGCCCGCATCCGTCCAGTTGCCTGCAACATTAAATGTAGCCAGGTCAGCCATGCCGAGATAGAGGTAGTGCTGTTCTGAATCGACGCTTACACTGGGCGGTTGCGTAACCACGTTCACTTCGCGGTCGATGTGCGTTGCCTTGTGCAGCAGATCATTCGAAATCGCTTCGATCACTAGGACAGCCTTGCCATCGTGGAGTTGCGGCGTGGTCTTGACCCCAGCTGTGAAGTTGAACGTGTTGTCGGCTAACTTACTCGGCTGCGCCATCTCCCAAACCGGGAAGCGTGCGCCGCCTTGTTCCACGAAAGCCGTCACCCTGCTCACGCCTCGCGGAGCATGCACGTGAACCGACAGCGGGGTCATTTGGCCAAGCATGGTGACAGTCTTTGGCAGATCGATTGACGGTGTCGCCGACCGCGACAGCACGAACACAACCGGCAACAGGACAATTACGAGGATTACAACTACAACGACTTTTCGCACACCTCATTGTAGCTTGCACAAAGCTCAACGCACTCTATCCTTCTGCGCGTTGGAAGTCCGTTTGGCAATATACATTCGCACACATGCGCTTCTACGGCATATTCTCATCGCACGCTCGTTCTGTACTTATCGAGTCCTCTGGAGTTAACGGTGCATATTGCGGATAGGGCATTTCGATGAATCGACGACATTTTCTTTCCGGCGCGGCCTCGGTTGCAGGAGTCGCAGCGTCGAGGCGCATCGCACTGGCCGGCATCCCCGGCGATGGCGCTTTTTCACCAACCGGGCTCGACCTGATGCGCCACCGCTTTGGCGTGAATTACACGCCCTCGCACAACTGGTGGTTTTGCTGGAACGATTGGGACGCAGAGCCAATCAAGCGAGATCTCGATGCGATCGCAAACCTTGGCGCCGATCATCTGCGCATACTTTTAATATGGCCGTTCTTTCAACCTAATCCGAAATGGGTAAGCCCCCGTCATCTCGAACGGCTCGACCAACTGCTACACCTGATGGCGGAACGGCGTCTCGACGCATTGCTGACCGTATTCACGGGGCAACTGAGCGGCTGGTATTTTCTGCCCTCTTTCAATCGGCTGTCGGAGGGCTTCTTTACTGATCGAAAAATGTGGGACGCTGAAGAAATTTTTATACGGGAACTGGCGCGCATCGCACGGCCCCATCCCAATATCATCGGCTTCGACATGGGCAACGAAATCAATACCTGCTGGAGCGCACCAACGCTGGCGGCTGATGCGTGGATGAGCAAGATGTTTGGACTGATGAACGAAGCCCTCCCCGGTCGCTTGCATGTCAACGGTGTCGATCATCAGCCTTGGTTCAGAGCAGACACCTTTTCTCCCGAGGCCCTCGCATCGCAACAGCGCATGCCCGTGATGCATTGCTATCCATTCTGGACAGGAGCGACAAAGTATGGCGGCCCAATGGACCCACCGAGCGCCAAGCTGCTCGCCGCAATGGCTGCACTGATTCGCTCCTATGCCGGCACGCAGCAAAAGCCGGTGTGGGCAGGCGAATTCAACACTTGCATCGAAGAGCTGACAGAGAAGCAGCAGGCGCAATGGTTTGAGAAAGCAGTGCTCGCAGCGATCGATGAGGGAGTCAGTTGGTTTAGTTACTGGGACAGTCACGACGTTGATCGGCGCTTCGCCTTCAATCCACTCGAGTACAGCCTCGGCCTGCTCACCAACGATGGCCGAGTCAAGGAGCAGGGCCGTGTATTCAAGCAGCTCGCGGATGCATATCGCGGCAAGCCCGTGATGTTACCGAAGCGGGACGTGGCCCATCCGCCCGCGCAAAAAACGACAGAGGCTACCTGGCGCTGGCTGCTCGATTGGATGGAATGGCGGCCGAAAAGCTGACGCTTCGTATGAGGCCGAGCATTTCGACGATGTACTTTTCTAGGCACTGCCGGTAGCTGAAATCAGAATGGATTCGTGATGCTTCACGTCTACTTTTCACTGGTTAGGCTACGAATGAGATCCGTCTCGCGCTGCCGATAGGGTTTGCCGTCGGCATGAAAGACATCGTGGAACCACACCGGCGGCTGGTCTTTCACGTAAGGGTGCTGCCACGATTCCCATGGCAAATACGTCTGGCTTTTTCCGGCAACTAATCCCCAATTGATCGCGCCCACATGATGCTGGCGAGCGATGGGCAGCACCGTATCAAAGGTGCTACCGGCCGCGCGAGCCATGTACTCGGTGCAGATAAGCGGGCGATGGAACCGCTCCAGGAGTGTTACGTGAGCTTCGAAATCCTCAGGCCAACCATAGTTGTGAAAGCTTATGACGTCGGATTGCTCGATCTGAATGCGAGCCAGCGGCGGCATTGCATTGAGCGAGCTCCAATCGCCGTGCCACAGGCCACTGGTGAGCGGCTGCGTTGGATGTACAGAGCGAGCCCACGCAAAGACCTGGGGCAACAACCTGATGATGATTTCGTTCTTATTCCGAGGGTCGCCTTTTGCATACGAATCGTCGTTGCCGTTGTCGGGCTCATTCCACACATCCCATGCCAGGATGCGCGAATCGCTGGCAAACTTGCCAACCACTCCCTCAACGTAACGCTCGAGCCTGGGCACCTGGGTGGCATCTGCGAGGACCTCAGCGCCCGGCGCCTGCACCCATCGCGAGTTATGCACGCCGGGTACTGGAGGAAGCTGCGGGCCGAGTTTTGGATGCGGATCCCAGCATGAATCAAACAGCACTAATACCGGGCGAATATGGTGGCGTGCGGCAATCGTCAAAAATGCGTCGATGCGCTGGTCAAAGCCCTTTTCATCCTGCTCCCACACCATGTTGTGCAGAAACACGCGCATGGTATTCATGCCGATTCCTTCGGCCCAACCCAGTTCGCGATCAATCGTTGTAGGATCGAACGTTTCAGCCTGCCACATCTCCAATTCGTTACTCGCAGTCGATGGCAAAAAGTTCGCGCCTACCGGCCAAGCCTGCTTCGCATACCAGTCGTTGGCTTGCGGCTCAGACCAGCGTGCAGTGGCGGTGCCCTGCTGCCCGTGCACCGGTAAAGTCGGAATCGACAACAGCATCAGACCGATTGAACACAGAACAGCGAAAGACATTTTGCGTGCAGCTAGACGAATGAATCTTGATTTAGACCGGCTCATATACTCCTCTTGTTCGCGAAGGATTATTCTATTGCTCTTTGTCGAGTTGTGCTGCCTTGGCTCGTTCTGCCGCAGCATCTTCGGCACGCCCTTGGCGTTCGTAAGCGATGGCAAGTTGATTGTGCGCCTCGACAAAGGTGGCATCGGCGGCGATTGACTCCTGGTAGCGAGCGATAGCATCGGCGATCTGTCCGCGCAGCATGAGCTGGTTGCCGGCATTCAACGCAAAGTTTGCGCGCTGCCGACTGACTGCGCTGCGTGCAAGCACCGCGCCTTCGCGCCGATAATCGGCTGCCTCGCTGCGTAGAGCTTTTACCTGGCCGCGCAGAAGCTCGGCCTTTGTCGCGTCACCGGCTGCTTGTGCGGTGTCTGCCTCGGCGCTCAAAGCCGTAGCCTGCTCGGCCAATACTCCAGCTAGCGTGACGCGCGGCCCGGGCTGCCCCGGTAACAACGGAATAGCTTTCCTGAGCGCCTCTGCCGCCTCAGGCAGTCGCGAAGCCTGCTTGAGAGTACTGCCCAGGATGGCCCACGCATCACCATTTTCAGGCCGCAGCGCGACAGCCTTGCGCAACTCCACGGTTGCATCATCGAGCTTGCCCATCTGCATTAAAAGAATGCCAAGCGTATACGGCGGATCTTGCAAGGCAGGGTCCATATCGCCGGAGCGCTTCAACTCGACGACGGCGTCAGCGAGGCGGTCTTTGAACTTGTACGCCAGGCCGAGATCGTAATGAAGCTGCGGGTCATTTGAATCGAGGGCGAGCGCTTTTTGAAAATCGACAATCGCTTCATCGAAGGCCGAGAGCTGGATGTGCGCCACGCCTAGATCTTTGTAGACCACCGGATCATTGGAACTCTCAGCAAGCGCACGCCGATAAATATTGAGGGCCTCTTTTCCTTTGCCGGTGAGGGTGAGCGCCAATCCCAGATTAGTAAGCGCACTGGCATTGTGCGGCTCGCGTTCAACGGCTTGTTGAAACCACGGAATAGCTTCGTTTTGCCGACCCAATCGCTGCAGCGCCATCGCTAATTCCAACTGCACGCCGGGTAGAGATGGGTCGAGTTTGATGGCGTTAGAAAACTGCTCAGACGCCTCTGTATCTTTGCCCGCAGCGGTGAGAGTGCGGCCATACTCTAACGTGACTTCTGCGCTGCGCGGGTTGAGCGCCGCCGCCGCCGACAATGTCGCCAGCGAATTTTCTACGTCGTGCTTTTGCCGAAAGAGAATGCCGAGGTGAATCCGTGCGCGCAGAAATGTTTCATCCAGCGTGATCGCGTGCTCAAACCGTTCCTGTGCCTGAGGCCACATGCTTTGCTGCGCGTAAAGGGTCCCGACCGAGTCCTCAAGGTCGGCGCGCGGGCCGGTCAGCGCCTCTTCTGCAAGGAATTGATTGATCGCTTCCTGCGGTTTGCTTGCGCCTGCCAATGCATGACCATAGGCGTCGTAAAAGGCAGGGTCGACCGGCGCGTGACCGGCTGCGTGCGAAAGACGCAGTATGGCATCGAAATGCGGAATCGCTTTCGCTGGCTGTCCCGCCTGCGCATACGCCAGGGCAAGATTTCCTTCGACGCCCTCATCGTTTGGTTTAATCCGCGCTGCGGCCTCGAATTCCACCGCCGCTTGGCTCGGCTTGCTCAACTCGAGCAACACCGCGCCCAACGCCTCGTGACCCTCGGCAATCTGCGGTTGCAGGCGGACGACCTCGGCAAATTTGGCTCGCGCCAATTCTAGATTGCCGGCCTGACGAGCAGCAAAACCGGCATGGAATGCAGAATCAGCCTGCTTGACTGCGCTTGATGGAGTCGGTCTCGATGTCTGCGCCGCGTAGGTCAGTGAGAGAGCCATGGCGATGAGAAAGGGGAGGGCGATGAGATGACGTGCAGCACTAGCGGTTCGCATTGCCTACTTCACCAAAAGCGTGGAGGACTTGGAATCAGCCGGATGCTGCAGGCTCACCACAGTCTTAAACTCACGATTGGCCTCGGCCACCTGCCCTGTCGCCTTGTATGCCTGACCCAGCAAGTTGTGCGTAATGTAGTTAGACGGGTCCATGCGCACCGCGTGGTCGAGGTAGTGCAGCGCTTGGATCGGCTGCTTGAGCTTGAGAAATGTTTCTCCCAGCAAGATATATGGCCCAGTCGAATTAGGCTCCAATAATACTGCGCGGTTCAACGCCTGCTGCGCCTCTGCGTATTGACCGTTGCGCAAATAGGCATCGCCGAGGCGGTCGTATAAGTCGCCATTGAGCGGATTCAATTTGCGTTCAGTTTCGAACTCGTGAATGGCTGTGGGTAGATCGCCGCGCGAAAGAGCGACCTCGCCAAGCAGCTCGTGGGCCAGGGGAAGCGCGGGATTAAGCTCAACCGCCTTGGCTGCTTCAACCCCCGCCGGATCGCGCAGTTCGCGGCGCAGAAAAAGTCGCCCGGCGAGCAAATAGGCTTCCGCGGAGTCGGGAGCAAAACCATACTGCGCGGCGAATGCATGACGCGCATCATCGTAGCGCTGCACATCCGCATAGCAGAGCGCCAACACATAGTTGGGATCGATGTTGGCCCGCTCCACTCCAACTCTGCCCTTCTCGAGAAAGGGGATTGCATCGGGAATGCGACCGAGCCTGAAGAGACTTACGCCCTGCATTTCAATCGACTCGTGGTCAGCGGGATCTTGAGCCGACGCCTTGCTGAATGCGGCGATGGCCTCGGTAAACTGTTCACGCTGATAAAAGATCATGGCGCGCAATCGCTCAACGCCCGCCGGCTCCGGGGTCCGGGTGGCGAGCTGGTCGAGTTGCGTCATCGCTTTTTCGAGGCGGCCCTTGGATGCCAGCTCCTGTGCGGATTCGAAGGACGGCTTCACCTCGGCCGCGGATCTAGTTTCACTGACCGGCGCCTGCGCGCGGGCCGCCATAATCGAAATCAGACAAAAGAATGCAGCGATCGAGGCGCGAAACATAAACCATCCTGACATTGCAGTTTAACTCTGGGCGGCAGGTTCATAGAAGGGGCGAGGGCCCCCGGACCGCTTGACGTGCGATAGGCAAAAGAAGAGGGGAGCCGAAGCCCCCCTCATTAGTTTGTTGCGGCTCCTGCGCGAAATTAGAACTGAATGCGCGCGGAGAATTCGAGCTGACGGGACTGTCCGGCTGGTGCCTGACCGCCGATGGTGCCGGCAGCGTCCCCTACCTTTGCATTGCTCGAGCCGAGGACATCATTATTTGGCTGCCCGGCGTTAATGTGATTAAAGGCGTTGAAGGCATCCATGCGGAGTTTCAGAGCAACGCTCTCCCACACGGTAAAGCTCTTGGTGAAAGCCAAGTCCGTATTGAAGAAGATCGGTCCAAAGTAGGTATTGGCGCCTGCATTGCCAACAACGTCCAAGCCCGGGAAGGAGAAGATGCCTCCGGTACGGGGCTGAGCGGTAAAGAAGCTGCGAGAGTGAGTGCTTGCATTGAACTTGCTCAAACTCGTCTTCATGTGCCCGCTGGCATTGGGACGGCAGGGAGCTGCTGTGCCGCCGACGTTTGCATTGCAAGTTTGCTGCGGAGCGTTGGGGTCGATTGCCTCATTAGCGACGTTGAAGTCATCGTAGCCAACGGACCACGGAAGGCCGCTGGAGAAGTTGACTGTGCCGGAAAGCTGGTAGCCGCCGATGAGCAGATCGGTCAGACGGTTGGAGTTAGCCATCAGCATCTTTCCCTTGCCAAACGGAAGGTCATAGCTGCCGTAAGTGGTGAGTTGCTGACGGCGAACGTTGCTGTCACGGAGGCGGGTGACATGATGATCCCAGGTCCAGTAGCCGTTCTGATCGCCATAAGCACTCGCCCACTGATAGTTGTTTGTGATGGCAAGGCCCCGGTCGAACTGTTTAGCTAGAGTCACCTGCAAAGCGTCGAACTCGGTATTCTGATCGTCGCCGTAGTAGCTGATGCCCTGGTTCCAGCCGCACATGCCGGGTTGAATACCAGGCTCGCCTAGAGGAGTGGCATAGCTTGAATCCCTGCAAGCAGGCAGAGAACCGCCGTAATAACGACGCAGGAAGTCAGAGTTGGAAACGCCGCCGCTGTAACCAGCTGGGAGCGGAGTTGTTTTTCCGTTGGGACCATTTGGATCCCAATGGAGGGGCTGGCCGGTCACGCTGTATTGAGCGGGAAGGAACAAGGCTGCTTCGTTGGGATTGGTGTTGTTCTGATCGGTATCGCCGAGTGTGTGTGTGCCCTTGTTGGCGACGTAAGCCAAGGTGAGATTAAGAGTAGGTGTCAAGGAGCGCTGCACGCTTAAGTTCCAAGCATCGATCGTCGGGAAATGAAGCGGGTTGGGGCGAGCCTTGGGTTGCACAGCATAACCCTGCGCGGGCAACAGGCCGTTGGAAGGGACTGAGGGAAGGGCAAAGGCCGGAGGACCTTGAGCCAGTGTGAAAACTGGTTGGTTCGCAATACCTGTGCTTACGCTCTGATTAGCCAAAACAGGCAGGTTCTGCGTGACCACGTGTCCGAAGATCGAGCCGAAGACGCCGAGATCAAAGCTGCGTCCATAACCGGCGCGAATGACGGTCTTTGGGTCAAGCTGGTAGGTGACACCGATGCGGGGAGCAAAACCCTTTGACTTCTCCGCCTTCCAGCCCATGTCACGCGGTACGACGCCAATTCCGGCAACGTGCATGTAGCCATCGGCCAGATTCAACAGCGAACCATTGCCGTTGCCATTGACTGCTTCTGGAGTGTAGATCTCCCAGCGGAGACCGAGGTTGAGGGTGAGGTTGTGAGTGGCGCGCCAAGTGTCCTGTCCATAGAAATAGAGGCGCTTCTGAGCTTCCCGTGCGTTGGTCGAGACCGACACGTAACGGCCAAAGTTGTTGACATCGCCTAAGAGAAAGCTAGCCCAGGCGAGACCGTTGTTTTCGCCGCCGTTGTCGCCCGTCTGGCCATTGGCGAAGTTAAATTGGCCGGAACGATCCGTGTCGGAAGGAACGCGGAGGTTGTGCGCGAAACGAAGATCGATGCCTAGCTTAACCGAGTGGTTACCCGCAATCTTGGTCCAGTTGTTCACAAACTGCAATTGGTTTTCATCTTCAGTCAAGGGGCAGTTGCAGCGACCGATGTTAAGACCTGCACCGATATTTGCCGTGCCCTGGCCTGAAGGAATTACAAAGCCCGGTGCACCTGAAGTGAAGTAGCTTCCCGTGTTGATGCCCGGGATGCCCAGCTGACTGGCAAATGACTGACCCTGGTCGTATTTGGCTGTGATGATGTGGTAGCGGTAGTAGCCGACACGCCAGTCAGTCAAAAGGTTCGGGTTAACGGCAATATCCATTCCCGTAGCGAGACTTTCGTTGGTTCCTTTGGAACTGCCAGCGAGGCCGCCACTGCCAAAGCCTACACCGCCGGCGGCACCGAAGACTGCCTTGCCGGAAAGGGTGTCAGTAAAGCGGGAGAAGCGGGCGAACGCGTGCGCGCGCTGGTTCACTGTGTAATCGCCACGCGCTGTCCACGCATCGGTATTAAATAGACCCGTGCCGCTGGCGCTGTAGTTGTTGGCGATAAAGTTTGGTTGGTCTGGCGTAGCGCCCTGGTTGGGGGCGTATGGCGCCAACAGTTTCAGCAAGGCGAGTGCCTGCGGAGACACCTGAGCAGCCGGAATCACATTGTTGGCAAAAGCAACAGATGTTGCTCCAGAGTTGTCGTAGATCAACTGGTTGTTGGGCTGACCAGAGGCCAGCAGGTTGGCATACTCGCTAAAGTCGCAGCCGGCAACGGCGCCGGCATACGGCGCTGCGGTGCCAAGACAGCTGGCTACGAGGTGGGCGGTCGGAACCGTGATGGTGTTCGAAGTTCCGACCTTGGAACGCTGCGATTCCCAGTTACCGAAGAAAAAGGCCCGATCGCGCAGCACCGGTCCGCCGATCGATCCACCCCAGCGGCTCTTGATTCCGGCAGGAATCGGAGCGGAGTTATAAGGATCTTTCGCAAGATTCGCGTTACTGGTACGGAAGTCGTAAGCGCTGCCGTGGAATTTGTTGGTGCCGGAGCGGGTCTGCGCGGTCACAACAGCCGAGACGGCTTTGCCCAGTTCGGCGTCGAAGTTCTGCGTCGTGATCTTGGTTTCAGTTACCGCGTCCAAGGCGGGATTGATGACGATGATTCCCAGAATCGGATCCTGGTTATCCGTACCGTCCAGTTCGAAAGCTGTACCACCAAAGGCCTGGCCGTCAATCTGAATCTGCTTGGACCCCTGTGGGTTCTCTGTTGCAGCGTGAGACCAGCCGAGAAGCTGGGCGCCGGGAAGCAGAAGCTGCAGGTTGGTGAAGTTCTGGTCGCCGATCGGCAAGCTGGATACTTGCTGCTGGTCGAATACAGTGGCGACGTCTGCTCGATCAGTCTTCAACTCAGGCTGCGCGTCGGCATTCACTTCTACGGTGGTTCCGGTATCAGAGCCCACGTCCATGGTGGGATCGATGCGCGGCGCGGTATCGGCCTGGACCGAAATACCCTTGGTCTCAAAGGGTCTGAAGCCCTTAGCTACGACTTTGATGTCGTATATGTCGGGGATGAGGTGAGGAACGCTGTAGTCGCCCGATCCGTTAGATATTACGTTAACGACGGTGCCTTTAGCCTCATCTGTAACAGTGACCGTAGCGTCTGAAATAACTGCCCCGGTCTTGTCCGATACAGTGCCAAAGATCGATCCGTAAACAGATTGTGCACTGGCGGGCACAATGTAGAGCAAGCTCGCGAAGGCAAAAAGCGCCATCACGAGGGCTATGCGAAAGTTCTTGTTCATGCGGTCTCCTAAAAGTAGTGCCGTTGTTTCTATCTCTCAACTTGTTATGGTCTCTGCCGGCTGGCAGGGTGATTTTTTTGGCTAGTCGGCTAGCAAGGCTCGCTCACCGCGCGGTGAGTTCGCTAAAAAACCGGCGTCTCTGCCCCCAAATGACGCAGCGGGGGCCAAAAGGGCAAACTCCGGAGCAAATCGAAACCTTACTCAACCGAAGGGTGTACTGTCAACGCTCAAACGCGAGAAGTGAGGATGCGCACCGGTCAGATAGGTATGGGACAAAATCTGACGACTTTTACTTCAGTATAGCGTATAAGTTTCGCCGTGTAAGGGTAGTAACCTGTTCTTCAACACTTACTTACATAAACCGATTTAGTGGCCCTCAGCGCCTTATGGCTCAGGGACGGCTCGCCATGCATCGGGTAGAAAACGGCGTATGAGCCATAATTTCCAGTCATCCCGCCGTTGTGGGTTTAACCCATTGACTGAACTGGTTCCCCAAGGCGGCTTCTACGCTCCACTCGCTTACGCGGGCCCGTGTCTTGGCGCGGACGTCTCTCTGACAGCGCGGAAAATTGACGTCAGGTTTTGGCCTGGGCCGCAGCAAACGCCTCAGCCTTAAGAATCTTTCCGCCCTCCTCTACAACGTAGAGTCGATTCACGGCCAGGTCTTTCAGTAGGTCAACAGCGCCGGAGGGCCACCGAATCTCGACATTGTCAACCTTCTTCGCCTCACCAAGACCGAAGTGAATACGCAAATCGCTGGCCGAATAATAGCCGTTGCACGATCGCACTTCTTCAATCTGGGTAAGCCCCGATCCCGGCTTGGCACTCAGCAGCGGAGTGCCTGTCTGCGCCACGACCTTTATGCGTGCCCCTATCCCGGTGCGGTTGCTTTTAGTGCCCACCGTACGAATTTTGATCCAGCTCCGATGCAATGTCGAGTCGCATCGCAGTAATTGCGGAACAGCGTTTACGCAGTTCACGACTGCGTCGAGATCGCCGTCATTGTCGTAGTCGCCCACGGCAAAGCCCCGCGCTTTCACTGCTGCGGTGATGCCGCTGCCGCCGGTCAGGCTGACATCTTCAAATTGCCCATTGCGCAAGTTGCGATACAAATATTTCCGTTCAGCATAGGCAGCATCCACCTGCGTCCCATCCACCTCGGGGTACACATGACCGTTGGCGACCAGAATGTCGAGCCAACCGTCATTATCTATATCGATGAAACTCACGCCCCAACCCAGCAGTCGCGTATTGAGGCCTAGCCCAGCCTGGTAGGTGCGATCGTCAAACGATCCATCGCCGAGATTCATGTAGAGGGAGTCCGTATCACCGGCGAAATTAGTTTTCACGATGTCGAGCAGACCGTCACGATTGTAGTCGCCAATTGAAACGCCCATGCCGGCCTGGGGCTTTCCGTCGGGCGAATAAGCCACGCCCGCTTCTATCGCCTGGTCTTTGAATGTGCCGTCCTTCTGGTTCTGGTAGTAAGTCGCCGACGTCGAATCGTTGGCGACATAAATGTTCGGCCATCCGGTATTGTCTAGATCGGCTGCGCCGCAACTGAGCGCATAGGTTCCCAGAGTGCCCCACATGCCGGCTTTCTCGCTCACGTCTGAAAACGTGCCATTCCCATTGTTGCGATATAGAAGATTCTTGCCGCCCTCAAGCCCCGGCGGTCCACACGCCACCATAATTCCTTTATAGGTGCAGTTGGCATCCTCGGGCAGAGGAGCCGTTTTTACATCGAAGTCAATGTAGTTGCCGACAAAAAGATCGAGGTGCCCATTCTTGTTGTAATCCAAAAACGTGCAGCCGGAATTCCAGCGCAGCCGATCCTGTAGCAGGCCAGCCTCTTTAGTTACATCGTTGAATGTGCCATTCCCGTTATTGCGGAACAGCGCATTCTGTCCATAATAGGTGACAAACAAATCATTCCAGCCGTCGTTGTTGTAGTCGCCCACACAACAGGCCTGCCCCCAACCCGATCGCGCCAGCCCAGCCTTGATCGTTACATCCGTAAATGTTCCGTCGCGATTGTTTTTGAACAGGCGGCACACCGGCTCCTTACCTTTTGCAAACCCTTCAAGCCGCCACCCGTTCACCAGGAAAATATCAACCCAATCATCCTGGTCGTAATCGAAGAAAGCCGCGCCGCAACCGGTCGTCTCGAGCAGGTATTTGTTGCGATGCTCGCCGCCGTAAATCATCTCTACATGCAGCCCTGCCTGTTTAGCCACATCGACAAACTGCACCCCCAGCGGCGTGCCCGCGACCGGTGACGGCGTTCCCTTGGGAGCCGGTCTGGCCGGCGCTTCATAGGCCGGGCGCGAATTGGCAGCGGGTTTTTGCGCACCAGGAGCCTGCCTGCCGAATGCGGGCCGCGCAAGCCTCAATACGTCGTCAAGCGATAAAACCAGCGCCGTCCTCGACAGCGACTTCAAAAATCCGCGGCGGTTAAAAGGCAAACCTGGAATCTCCTTGATGCACCTGCTCTTAGGTGTTGCTACGCCCTAATTGCCAAGCCAAGTATAGATGGTCACTCGCTATCCCACTTTCGATGCATCGTGGCAACCCACGCTAAATGCTAGACTTCATCAAATCGAGAACGTGAGACGCTATGGTTGAGACGCAGACCGGTAACTATTATGAATTCCTCCAGATCAGTCCCCACGCCGACGCAGACACGATTCACCGCGTCTATCGCTTCCTGGCCGCGCGCTTTCACCCGGATAATCAGGCTACTGGCGACGCAGAAACCTTTGCTGGTCTCAAGGCTGCCTACGATGTGCTCTCCGACGCCGAACAGCGCGCCGCCTACGATGCGGGCTGCGAAGGGGAAGCGTCGTGCAAGACGCCGCTGTCTGCCGCTGTCGACTTTTTAGACAGCCTCGAAGGCGAAATGAATCGCCGCCTCGCCGTGCTGGCGGTGCTTTATTTCCGTCGCCGCACCAATCCGCGCACCCCTGAAGTTACGCTCACAGAGATTGAATCGCGAATGGGCTTTCCGCGTGATTATCTTGATTTCACCACATGGTATCTGCTCAAGAAGGGCTACATCACGCGGGCGGATAACTCCGACTTCACGCTCACCGTCGCCGGCGTTGATTTCATCGAGACGCAACGCGCCAATATCCCGGTGCTCAACCGTTTGCTCACCAGCGGTTCAGACCCGTCCGCTGCCGATATGGCTGCGGCAAAAAAGCCTTCGACGCGTACCTCCGACGTTCAAATGATCGTGCTTCCTGACATGACGGTCATACGCGACCGCCGTAGAAGCTCGCGAGAGCGCCGCCTCGACTCGCTTGATCGCGACCAGGATATGCGCCCTGCAGACATGACCGTTGCGAAACCCATTTCCACCCACTGATTTGGACTCAAGCGCTAGGCACTGCCGCGGGTCTTCGTAGATCTGATGGCTCGATGAAGCGCCGCGAGCGCCAGCAGTCGCGTCGAATCAAGCGTCGGTAGTGGGGAATTACTATCGTTCAGGATCAGCGGAATTTCGGTACACCCTAGAATTACCGCATCGCATTTCTGAGCCTTAAATCCCTCGATCACCGTTTGACAGTATGCGACTGATTCCGGACGAATGACTCCGTGCACCAATTCATCCATGATGATGCGGCTGATTTCCTCGCGCTCCGGAAGTGCAGGCCGCAGAAATTTCAAGCCGCGGGCGGTAAGCTTCTCGGGATACACTTCGCTCTCGACCAGCCACTTCGTTCCCAGCAATCCAATGCGCTTGAAACCACGTTTGACAGCCTCGTCCGCAACTACCTCTGCGATGTGCAGCCACGGGAGCGGCGAGCGCAACTCCACAAAACGAAACGCCTGGTGAATCGTGTTGTCCGGGCAAATAAGAAAGTCCGCGCCGGCTTGCTCGAGCTTGTTCGCCGACGTGAGCATCATCTCACCGACCGACTGCCAATCGCCGCGATGAATGCGCCGCATGTAATCTGCCAGTGCTTGCGTGTGCATCGTCACTTCAGGGTGTGCGTTGGGGCCTAGTAACCGCTCGCCTTCGTGACAAATGGTGCGATAGCAGAGCGAAGCGCCTTCGGCAGAGCAGCCCACAATTCCAATGTGTTGCGCCATTGCTCCATTCTACAGATGGCTCAAATTTTGAGGCGGGTGCTGCCAAAACCGCTTCCACCGTTTAGCATGGGTGCGGTGATTTGAGGGCGCCTTTCGCGTTGATTCGCGGCTCGACTTCACTTTCCACAGGAGAACAGATGGTTACACGCAGAGAATTTCTGGACACGGTAGCAGCGGGAGCGGCGGGATTGGCGATTGCATCAACCGCCCGTAGCTATGGTCAGATTGTTGGCTCCAATGAACGGCTCAATTTTGCGGTGATCGGCCTCAACAGTCGTGCCTATGCGCACCTCTCTTCGCTCAAGGCCAACAAAGATGCGGCTCGCATCACCCACGTATGCGATGTGGACACAAACGTTATGAGCCAGTTTGCCGCGCATGTGGAAAAGGACCTCGGATACACCCCTGCGGGCAGTCAGGACTTTCGTAAAATCCTGGAATCGAAAGATGTAGATGCAATCACTATCGCGACACCCGACCACTGGCATGCGCCGATGGCCATCGACGGACTCAAAGCGAGCAAGCACGTCTACGTCGAAAAGCCCTGTAGCCATAACCCCGGCGAAGGTGCGCTGCTGGTGCGCGCCCAGCAGAAATATGGCAAGCTGGTGCAGATGGGAACGCAGCAGCGTTCCTCTCCTCATACCATTGAAATCGTCAACAAGATTCAATCCGGTTTGATCGGCCGCGCATATTTCGCCAAGGCCTGGTACAACAACACGCGCAAGTCCATCGGTACCGGCAAAGAAGTGCCCGTACCTCCCCAACTCGATTGGGATCTTTGGCAAGGTCCAGCCCCGCGAAGACCCTACAAAGACAACGTGCAGCCATACAACTGGCACTGGTTCAAAATTTACGGTACCGGCGAAACGCTCAACAATGGAACTCACGAAGTGGATGTTTGCCGCTGGGCCTTGGGCGTTGAGTATCCCGATCGCGTCACGGCCTCTGGTGGCCGCTACGCTTTCAAAGACGATTGGCAGTTCTACGACACGCTCACCACCAGCTTTGAATACGACGACAAAATGATTGCTTGGGAGAACACATGCTGCAACGGCATGCGCTACTTTAACCGAGGCCGCGGATCGCTGATTGAGGGCACCGAAGGAACAGTAATGATCGATCGCGATGGCTATGAAATTTACGACCTCACGGGGAAGAAGACCAGCGAATTAAAATTAGGAGCGCTGACCTCAACCACCGACTTGGTGGGCGCGGACTCAATGACCGACGCGCACTTTGCCAACTTCATCGCCGGCATTCGCAAGGGCGAGAAGCTCAACTCCCCCGTCTCCGTCGGCAATATAGCCGTTACCATGCTTCAGCTTTCCAACATCGCCTGGGAACTCAATCGCGAACTTCACCTCGATCCCGCGGATGGCAAGATCAAAAACGATCCGCAAGCCATGACCATGTGGGATCGGGAATACGAGAAAGGATGGGAGCCGCGCATATGACGAACACTTTTTCGCGCCGCAACTTTGTTCGCTCCACTGCCCTTTCGGCCGCAGCCTGTGCCGCACCCCTCACCAGGTCTGCATTGGCGCAAGCCACCCGTATCGGTAGCGCGCAACCCCTGCCGATTCGCCTGGGCATCGCCAGTTACACGTTTCGCAATTTCACGCGCGCGCAGACGATTGCTTTTATGCGGCAACTCAATATCAAAAGTCTCAATGCTAAAGACGTCAAAGACCATCTGCCCACAGATGCAGCAGCCGAAGCACAGGCGCTCGCTGACTACACCGCGGCCGGCATCAAGCTGCACGCCGCCGGAGCCATCTATTTCGCAAAGGATGAAGACGACGACGTCCACGCCAAATTTGAATACTGCAAACGCGCCGGCATCAATGTCATCGTGGCCGGTGACCCCGCACCGGCAACGTTGCCGCGCATCGAAAAATTTGTAAAGCAGTATGACATCAAGATAGCCATTCACAATCACGGCCCCGAGGACAAAATCTTCCCATCGCCTCTCGACGTGCTCAAAGCAGTCAGCAAAATGGACGGGCGCATAGGCTGCTGCATCGACGTGGGTCACTGTGTTCGCGCCGGCACCGACGTCGTGCAGGCGATTCACGCCGCGGGTCCGCGCCTCTTCAACATGCACATGAAAGACCTGACCAGCTTCGATGCCAAGGAAAGCCAGGTGGCGGTCGGCGATGGCAAAATGCCTGTCCGCGAGATCTTCGCAGCGCTCATCAAAATCGGATATCCCGGCTTCGTTGACCTTGAGTACGAAGTGCACGGCGATGACCCCATGCCCGGCGTCACCACTAGCTTCGCCTACATGCGCGGGGTGCTGGCAGGCATGGGAAATGCCGCGCCGGCTTAACCATTTCCAATCTCAGATAATCAGCGAGCCTCTTGGGCTTAGACTTTTCCTATATTCGTTTCTCGTGGTAGCGTAAGAGCATTGGAAACGCCGGTTTCGCATGAACTGAGGTTTCGCCTGCTTCCCCGCAAGCTCAAGCCCGAATACGCAAGAGGAATAATGCTGCTACATGGCATGCTGCTGGCCGCGTGCTCGCCCCTGTGCGGGTTCGCCTTGCCGCGTTTACAACAGCCAGGGCCTGAATCGCCACACGTCTCAAATCCATCATCGCCACAAGTCTTAGTCCAGCCCGGAGCACCCGGTGAGCCGAGCAAGACATTGCCGCCGTCAACCCGGCCTATGCTGCCGCAGCGTGCGCAGGCAGATGTGGAGTTCATGCAGGGTATGATCATGCATCACCAGCAGGCCGTCGAGATGACCGCGCTCATCGCGGCGCATACCGAAAACAAGAATGTGCGTTCGCTGGGAGCCAAGATCAGCAGCTCGCAGTCAGATGAAATAAGGTTCATGCAGCGGTGGCTAGCATCGCGCGGAGAATCGCTTAACATGACCATGCCCGGCATGCCTGGTATGGATATGGCAGGCCAGGCTATGCCGCCTATGCCCGGCATGCTGACGCCCGCGCAGATGGACGCCCTGCGCAAAGCGAGAGGCGCGGAATTCGACCACCTGTTTTTGATTGGAATGATGCAGCACCACAACGGCGCGCTGGTGATGGTCAAAGATTTGTTCGATGCGCCGGGCGCGGGCCAAGACGCTGAACTGTTCAACTTCGCCACCGATGCTGACAATACGCAACGAGCCGAAATCAAAATCATGCAGAAGATGCTGGAGAACAATCCTTGAACCGAGAGAAGATCGTCGCTTGCCGTTGGGCCGCCATGGCCGCAGTCATTTTGTACTCCAGCGTAGGCTTGATGCAGGCGCAGACGCCTGCCCCTTCGACGCCTGCCCCCTCCACACCGGCCCCCGCTAAGTCCGCTGCACCGGCCAAGGCACCCGAGGCCGAAGAAGACCCCTTCGCCCCGCAGCCCGCTGTACCGCTGCCGCCCGGCATGACAGGGTCCGATACGAGCGATCCTCGCGCCAGTCTCAAGCCGGGAATGTACGACGCCGGCGAAGCAGCCTCGGGCTTGAAGCATATTTCATTCCTTAAGAAACCCGACGCTTTTCAGATCACGGCCGTATCCCCTGATGATCCCAATGTGCAGAAGACACTGCATCAACTCGGTATCGGCGACACCTCCAAGATGCCCAAGCCGATGCAGATGGTGATCGCGCAGCTCGCGTTTGCAAACTCCGATTTTGCGTTTCAGGGCACTCACCTGTTTCAAGGTAATTTCTACGGCGTCAACATCTACGACATCTCCGATCCGGCAAAGACTTCACTGTTGACTTCGCTGGTTTGCCCCGGTGGACAGGGCGATGTGTCCGTATATAAAAACCTGCTCTTCATGTCGGTGGAGATGCCCAATGGACGCCTCGATTGTGGTGCACAGGGTTTCCCGCCCGAACCGCCGCCGGCTGCCGGGCATGAAAAGGAACGTCGCGTTCCCGCCGCGCAGAAAGACCGTTTCCGCGGCGTAAGAATCTTCGACATTTCAGACATCAAAAATCCTAAACAGGTAGCCGCAGTGCAGACCTGCCGCGGCTCGCACACGCATACGCTGGTCGTCGATCCGAATGATCAAGCCAATGTGTATATCTACGTGTCCGGCACATCGTTTGTCCGGCAGAAAGAAGAACTGGCCGGGTGCTCCGGCGAGACGCCGGCTAAAGACCCTAACACCGCGCTCTTCCGCATTGATGTCATCAAGGTCCCGGTCGCCGCTCCGCAGGAAGCCAAGGTAATCTCTAGCCCGCGCGTCTTCATCGACGCCCGCACCGGCGCGCTCAACGGCCTCAATAACGGCGGCAGTCACGGCAAGGGCGAAGAGAAGCCGGCCGACACCAACCAGTGCCACGACATTACTGTCTACTCGGCCATCGGGCTTGCGGCCGGCGCATGCTCGGGCAATGGCATTCTGCTCGACATCAAAGACCCCGCGCATCCTAAGCGCGTCGATGCAGTCAATGATCCGAACTATTCCTACTGGCACTCGGCTTCGTTCTCTAACGATGGGTCGAAAGTAGTGTTCACCGACGAATGGGGAGGCGGCCTCGGAGCGCGATGCCGTGCCACCGATCCAAACAAGTGGGGCGCCGATGCGATCTTCAATCTCAAAGATGGAAAGCTCAGCATGGCGTCGTACTACAAACTCCCTGCGGCCCAGGGCGACACCGAAAATTGCGTAGCGCACAACGGCTCGCTGATTCCGGTTCCAGGGCGCGACATTGAAGTGCAGGCGTGGTATCAGGGGGGCATCTCGGTGATGGACTTTACCGACGCCGCGCATCCCTTCGAGATTGCCTACTTCGATCGCGGCCCCATCGATCCGAAGGTGCTGGTGCTGGGCGGCGATTGGTCAGCCTACTGGTACAACGGATCGATCTATGGCTCTGAAATTGCGCGTGGCCTCGACGTATTTGAACTTACGCCGACCAAATTCCTCACGCAGAATGAAATCGACGCCGCCAGGGCAGTTCACGTAGCCGCGCTCAATGTGCAAAACCAGGAGCGGATCGAGTGGCCTGCGCAGCTCGTCGTGGCCAAGGCGTACCTCGATCAACTAGCGCGGTCGCAGGCCTTGCCGCCAAAACAGATCGGCTCTTTGCAAAAGGCGATTCGCAATGCAGAGAAGTCGCACCTCAACGCGAAAAAGGTAGCCAAACTCAAGACCATGGCCGATCAGATTGATTCCACTTCCGCCACGGCCAAAAGTGCGGCTGACTCGACCAGGCTGCATGCGCTTTCCGACATTCTCAAGCACCCGGCAGCATAAAGCGTGTAGCGATTCACCCGAAGCCCCGCCCCCCCCCGGGCGGGGCTTTAGTTTATTGCCGCGCCTCGCGAGCGCCGCGCTCGAATTTGTTAGAGACGCCGCAAAGTTTCCCAGCCCGTCAGCGAATACCGTGCGCCTTCAGCCCAACTTAAGCGGCCGTGTGCGACCGTAGGTCAGCGTCCTTTCACGCAACAGGAGAACCCCAAATGAAACGGCCTACATCCCTCGCAACAATCCTCATCGCCTTCACTTTCAGTGCGATGGCACAAGAAAGAAAAATTGATCGAGCCGCGCTTCCTCCCGCCGTCCAAATGACGATCACCCAGCAATCGAAAGGCGCGGCCATCAAAGGCTATTCCACCGAGCGGGAGCACGGTAAGCAGGTCTACGAAGCTGAAATGATGATCAACGGCCACTCCAAAGATATGCAAATCGCAGGCGACGGAACCCTGAACGAAGTCGAAGAGGAAGTGGCCCTGGCAACGTTGCCGCAAAAGGTGCAATTGGCTTTGAAAGCAAAAGCCGCAGGTGCAAAGATCACCAAAGTTGAATCCCTCACCAAGCATGACAAACTCGTCGCTTATGAAGCGGCCACACGCAAAGGATCAAAGCGAGGCGAGATTCAGGTAGGTCCATCCGGCGAGGCCCTGGCGCACGAGGAGTAGCGGCGAGATCGCTTTGAATCTCGACGGCTATCCATTCTCTTTCACTTTGCGAGGCAACATCGCTTTCATTGCACCCGTCGAAATTCCTCCATCGACCAGCAGCGTCTGGCCGGTGATGTAGCGGCTCTCCTCTGAAGCCAGAAACACCACCGCGCCATCCAGATCCTGAGGCTGCCCCGGTCGCTTCAATGGAATGCGCTCGATCAAATACTCCAGCCATTCTGGGTCTTCGTACATGACCTGGTTTTGCGCCGTGCGAAACCATCCTGGCGCAAGGCAGTTGACGGTCACTCCATGTTGACCCCAGTCGTCAGCCAGGCTCATTGTCAATTGTCGTATCCCGCCACGGCTCGCACCGTATGGCGCTAGACCCGCGTATCCAAACACGCTTGTCACTGAACCAATATTGATGATGCGTCCATACTCATGCGCGATCATCCCGCGCGCCACGGCTTGGGCAACAAAGAAGCTGCCTCTCAGATTCGTGTCAAGCACCATGTTCCAATCGTCCCAACTCACATCGAGTGCCGGCTTGCGTACGTTGCAACCCGCGTTATTGACCAGGATATGAATCTGCCCAAAACATTCCGCCGCCTGCCTGACCATGTGTAGAATGCTGGCTTCGTTGCGTACGTCGAGTTCGAGCGATAGCACACGCCTGCCCAATGCCGTTATTTGCGATTTGAATTCCTTGAGAGTGTCGCGATTCCGGCTGGTAAGCACCAGGTCCGCGCCGGCTCGCGCTAAGGCCATCGCTAAATACTGTCCCAACCCGCGACTTGTGCCGGTAACAATCGCTACCTGTCCTTCGAGGCTGAAGTGCGTATTCTCCATCGCTTCTCCCGCGCGTTCACATTGAGTCTATCGAGTTCGGCGTCAACACGATCTTCATCAGGTTCGGCTCTCCTCGATACAGGCGATCAAACCACGCAGGACCATCTTCGAGCGGCGCTACCGCAGTGATCATCGGCTTAACCTTGATGTCGCCGCTGCTGATTAATTTGATTGCGTCTGGATATTCCCCGGCAGACGCCGCGCTACCCAGCACGCGAATCTCACGGGAGACTACCTTCTGCAACGGGAACGAAACTTGAGGGCTGATGTTTCCGATCAGCGTCACCGTGCCGCCCTTGCATACCGCGTCGATCGACATTGCGACAGTCTCATCGCGGCCCACCGCTTCAAATACCAGGTCGGCTCCCAAGCCTCCGGTAAGGTCCTTCACCCGCTTCGCCACGTCACATCCCGATGCTGCGATTACTTCATCCACACCCAGATCGCGTGCTAGATTCAGCCGCGTTTCATCCACATCCGCAATCAACACGCGTGCACATCCCCTCGCGCGTGCGGCCTGCATCGTCAGCAGCCCAATCATTCCTGCACCGACAATCAACGAGGTTTCGCCGCCTGACACTCCGCCCACCTTCACCGCATGCAAAGCGACAGAGACGGCCTCGAGCATCGCCGCCTCCGAGAATGACATTCCATCGGGCAGCGCATAAAGTATCCGCTCCGGCACTGCGATGTATTCCGCAAAAGCTCCCTCTCGGCGAAATTCAGCGCAGGCCACGCCCACCACTTGCCTGCGCTCGCAAAGGTTCACTTTCCCTCGGCGGCAATAGATGCAAGTTCCGCAGTAAACGGTGGAGTCAAACGTGACCCGGTCCCCGACTTTGAATGCCGTGACGAGCCCCCCAACCTCTGCAATGGTTCCGGCTGCCTCGTGCCCCATGATCAATGGAGGAATCCGCCGCCCCGACGACCCGTCATACCCGTGAACATCGCTTCCACAAATGCCGCAGGCAGCAACACGAATCAAGACGTCATCCGGCTCAAGGCTCGGACGTGGCTGTTCAGCAATTTGCAAAGTTCTAGCAGCAGTCAGCAGAAGCGTTTTCATACTTGCATCATCTACTTCGTCGACCCATCACGCAAAGAGATTTCGTTGTCTGCCGCGCATGGGTTCGCTTTGAGACCAAGTGTATGTCGCTTGAAGAAAAGTTTTAGGCGCTCCGATGTGCAGGACGAGTTTCGTGACGATGCCATCAGTGCGAACAGCACTTAATTCCCATCGCAACGGCGCGCGCGTAGCGACCGACTCCATTAAAAGGGGCCGAGCTGGTGCCCGACCCCTGCTGTCGCTTAAGCGCTTCTAGCTGTGATGTTCCTCGTGCCCGTCTTCTTCATCACAATCGCATTCACGTTCCTCGCAATCGCTTTTGCGTTTTTCGCAGCGGCATTCGCACTTCTTTTCGCAGCGGGTGAAGGCGACTACGTCGAGGACCTTGATGGGTTGATGCGGGTCGTCACTCTTGATGACGAGTTCACAGCACTCAGGGTCGCAACTAGCCCTGTATTGGATGACCACTCCCAGGCAACTGCCGGGATGCAGTTTTGCCGGGAAGGGGTTGTTGATGAGTTTGAACTGGCGGCGTTTGCGGCTGAAGGCAACGCTGCTGACGTTGAGCGCGCAGTCTCCCACGTTGCAGATGGAAACGGTTTTCTGGGCAATGCCGCAATCCACTTCGCCGAAGTAAGTTGACCCGCTGACGGCCAGCTTGCCCCAGGGCACCTGGCCTGAGACGGTGACCGCGGAGTTGCCCCTCGGGTCGTCACTGAAGATGGTGATGATTCCCGAGTGAGCACCATGCGCAGTTGGTTGAAAGCGTATGGGGATTTCAAGGGCACTGCCCGGCGCAATGGTGAACGGAAACATATTGACCGATGGCGTCAGAAACTGCGCCGAGGAGGACGTCATGTTGGTTACGGTGAGTGGGCACACGCCGGCGTTGCTGAGAGTCAGCGGCTGGTCGGAGAATGCGTTGAGACACACATCTCCGAAGCTGCCGGAGTCTGCGATAAGAGTCACGAGCCGGGGCGCGGGAGCGTTCCCAGAGACGTGAATAATCTTAGGGCTTGTCGGGTCGTTGCTAACAACCGTGACGACTCCGGCCTTGGCGCCGAACGTGGTGGGGCGGAAGCGGATAGGAATGTCGAGTGACGCGCCGGCAGCCACGAGCAGCGGATAAGAGTGGACTGAGGGCGATTCAAACTCAACCGGCGCAACGGCGATGTGCAGAATCGAAAGCGGGCAAGTGCCGCGGTTGTTGAGAGTGATTTCGATGTCGGCGAAGCTGCCCAGGCAGACGTCTCCAAAATTTCCGTGATCGACAATGACGGTTTCGAGCTTTGCCGTTCCGCCGGTCCCCTTGGCGGTTACATCGAAATCGGAAGTAACAGGGTCGTTGCTGTCGATGCGAATCACAGCACTTTCAGTCACACCGCTAGTCGCAGGATTGAAAGTGATAGTGAAATCCACGTGATCGCCAGGAGCGATGGTGAGAGGCGTGACCGGATTGTGAAGAACACCAAAATCGGCTGAGCCCGAAAGGCGAGAAACGCTGTTAATGATAAGGTCGGCTCCGCCTACATTGAAAACCTCCATGGTCAGCCAGGCGGTGCCCATGCACACGGTTGCAAAGTCGAGATTGTCTTGCAGGTTGACTGCGATTGCGGGGGCGAGCGGAACCACTTGCACGCTTACCGGGTCGGACGCGATGCCGTTGGCGACAACTTGCAGCGTGTAATCGCCGGGCGCAGCGCTCGATGGAATTTCCACCAAGGCATCATGAGTCTTAGGGCTGGCGACGGCAAAGCTCGAGAAGTCAAATGTTCTGAAATAAGAGACCGCGTTGGTCGTCTTATTGGTGAATTTGGCCAGCGGATAGTTAGTACCCATTTGCGAATCGTCGCCATAGCAGCAGGCTTGCGATAAGCCGTTGATCAGCTTGCCTGAAAGTTTGTAATGGTGGCTGAGCGCCATGATCGGTGTAAACGACGTGATAACAGGCTTCCATGCCGGCTTCGGCGTTCCGATAATGGCGGCGTCCGTCAGTATGCTGATGGTTTGGCTTTGTTCGGTGGTGAGTAAAACCTGACCGGTGGGCAAAAGCAGAAAACGCGCCTGCCATGTATCGACACCGTTCGATGGCGGCTGAGAGGCCAGCTTGGTGATAGCGTTCGTGGCGGGATCGAAGGAGTGAATCAGGGTCGGAGTTGACCAGAACTGGTTCCCGAACTGCAATGCCGTGTTGCCGCAAGCGAAAAGCACTTTGCCGCCCGGCAGTAGCACCGCTGGGGCATCGATCGCGGTCTGGATGTTTCCGTTCGGGCTATTGAAGGTGCCGGTAGTATCGGCAAGTAGGTCAGGACCCGCCGTCCATGAGCCAGGCAGAGCGGGTGAGGGGGGCGGCGTGTAAAGCGCAGTGTGCCCGGTTGCGCCGATGAAGAAAAGTCGCCCATCCGGCAGGAGTATCGCAGGGCCGATTTCTCCGATGTTGATGGTAACCGGCGGACTGACTGTGGAGTTGGTCAGGCTCTGCAGTGCCAGGCCTCGCGTCAAGGTGGGGACCGCTTGGTCGGCGGGAATCCAGGTATCGGTTGCAGGGTCATACTTCTCGGCAGTCGGGGTCGCAGAAATGTCGACCGTCAGTACGGTTCCGTCGGGTAACAGGGACCAGGTCTCTTCGTCGCACACACCCTGTTTAGTGGTGCTGCCGAGTGTGTTGAATGCTTTGCCGGCTTCCTGCCATGCATTGGATGTGTGGTCGGCGGGATTCCAGATCGCGGTGCGGTTTGAAAAAATTGCACCTAACAGCACGCGGCCGTCGCTGAGGATGCAGCCGCAGGCATCGCCTTGAATAAAGTCGAATTGCGGAGAAGGTTTAGGCAGAGGCGACCAGCTGTTGGTTTGGGGATCGAAGATTTCAGCAAGCGGCGTGTTGCCGGGGGTTGATTTTTCTCCGCCGATGATGAACACACGGCCGTCTTTGAGAACACCGGAGGCCCAGAACTGACGGGCATTGGCCATGGGGAATGGGCCCGTCCAAGTGGCGCCCGCGGTTTCATACTTGCCGTTGCTGTCGGGGGTGAGGCGGTACCAATTTACGCCGCCAAGCAGACTAGCCGTGGCATCGTGAACCAGCACGGAACCGTCGGTCATTAACAACATGGTGTCCGCGACGAAATTGGGGACACCC
>JANXYB010000119.1 GCA_025350325.1 Acidobacteriaceae bacterium | reverse complement strand
AGCGGCCTTCGATTTTCTCGCAGGTTCGAAGCCGCAGGCACCACGCTGGATGATGAAGAATGGCCTGGAATGGGTCTTTCGCTTGGTCTCTGAACCGCGAAGACTTGTCGGCAGATATTTGAAGCATAATCCGCGCTTTGTTTTTCTGTTTCTTCGTCAGTGGATGACACGGGACATGGTGAAGGTTGGATAGGCATGGGCGGCTCCGCCATCAGCTTTTTTTTCGTGAAGCCCAGGCTCGGTTTGGTTGCGTCAAGACTTAGCTAGTCTGCGTGCTAACTTCCTCGGCGCTTGCCGCGTCCGCTATACGCGTCCAGGAAACGATCAGGTAGACGAGGTTGCCGATTTGGCCAACGACTGCGGCCAGCACAATTCCCAAAGCACCGTAGCTGCGTACCATCGGATACACAAGCGATAAACTCAATACGGCTGCCACAATCGAGGAGATGAGAATTGGTCTCGTGTTCTCTACAGTACGGAATAAAAAGGTCAATTGGCGTATCGGCCATGCGAGCAGAAAATAGAGCATTTGAATGTTGAGAACGCCCGCATAGAGGCGAAGTTGCTGCCCATAGAAAAATGCCAAAAATCTTCCTGACATCAGAGAGGCAGCTGAGAAAAGCACAAGAAGCACCACGAAGCCTGCCGCGCCGAATTTGAACAGAAAAGCGCCGGCTCGCTGAATGCCGCCACGCCGCATTTCTTCTGCCGCGCGAATGGGCACAATATTCTCCATCGCTTGGTAGGCAATGTTTACAGGGCCAATCACGTTCTGTGTCGCGCGCACCCCGCCTGCTGCTTGAGCTCCGGCAACGCCCGCTCCGATAAGCATCGCTCCTTGATAAACGAGCCACTGCAGTTGATTTGCAATACCAAGTTCGATCGAAATGCCGCGGGTACGACGCCAAGCATCGCTGGTTTGTTCACGCGTGCAGCCGAGACGCTCGAACGCAGCACCCATGGCAAACGCAAGACCGGATGTGATGGCGATACACCAGAAAGCAGTGTTAATGGTCAGTTGATGCGTCTTCCACAAAGCTGACAGCACGACTACCTGTCCGACATAGCTGACGGCATCATTCCAAACCGAATCGCCTGCCTTCCCGACGGTGAAGTAGTAGCGTCGCATCCAGTCTTGCATCAGGAAAAGTGCGACTGCCGCGCCGAACGGGATGAGGAATTTGCTGGGTTCGACGTTGTGCTTGAATGCCAGGTAGATTGTCGCCGCAACAATAGTTGCCGCCGAAGCGATCGCGCAAAAAATAAGCTGAACGCCAAATACACCGCGGACGAAGCTCTTGCGGTCCTCTGGGTTTGAACACAGAGAGCCAAGAGTGATCATCGGGGAAGAGATGAAACTCAGTTGTATGCTGTTTGCGAGGAGAAGGATTACGTAAGCGACAGTAAACTTGCCGAATTCAACGAGCCCTAGTCCACGAACCAGAATGATTCCGGTTACAAAATTCGAACCGCTTACCATGATCTGGTCTGCTATTGTTTGTGCGCTTCTACCTCGAGCGAACTGGCGCAGGCGTGCAACGGGACGGTCCACTCTTGTTACTGCCTCCGCACGCACCTACGCGTTAATGTAGTTGAACGGTGTTTCACAAAACAGTGCTGCACTCTCCGTAGAGAATGCAGCGCGAGTTCAGCTTTAAGTTATCGGCTTGTGGGCTTAATTATGGGTCCGAAGTACGCCGATCCCCATGGCGCCGCTTCCAGTTTTGTGAATGAACTCATCGTGTTCGTAGTCAGGCTTGAGCTCCTCCCACAGCCGGTGCACTTCTCGCGAACCGCCGGACTGAGCGATATCGTGGAAAGCAATCAGGCCGCCGGCGCGGACGAGTGGCGAATACATTTTGAAGTCCTCTCGAACGCCCTCGTACGTGTGGTCGCCATCGATAAAGAGAAAATCCAATTCGTGACCCTGCATAATATTGCGAATAATAGTTAGAGTCTCGGGCTTGTGTGAATCTTTGCGCAGCAAGAAGAGTGATTTGCCATTGCGAACGAACTTCCGCAGAAGCGGCTTCTGAATGGCGCCAAAAACCTTGCCCAGGAAAGTGAAGTGATAATCAAGGCTGATGACGGTGGCACCCGGCGCGGCAAGCTGTGAAAATACGAAGAGTGTGCCACCTCTGTACGTCCCGATTTCGAGGATGTACTTACAGTGTTGCTGTTTCACCATCTCAGCCAGCTCGATAAATTCAGAGCGTATCTGCTGAGACTGGATAGCCGGACATCCCAACGAAATGTCTACCAGTTCTGACGGACTTGCAGAGTCCCGTATAGTCTCAATTGTCCGCAACAGAGGCGGCACTGAGGACAGGCTGCGAAACGCTTCCGAAACGTTCATCGAATATCTCCTTGATTTATCGGGCTAAATAAATGCGAATTTATGACTGCGCTCACAGTGAATGGCGCAGTTGAGAATCATTGTTGCCTAACCTGCAACTTGGTTGTGCGGCTCCAGCGCCTGTGACGACCACCGCACCGGCACTGGACTACGGACAGACTTGCGCGCTCGTTCCATGACGAGATCCACATTAGTTATGATGCATAAGTAGATCGCGACTTCGTATCCCATCCATCCCAATAACCCCGTGGACATGATGGACGTCATCCATACGTGAATGATGAGCACGTACGTGCCTGCAAACTCCGGATTTGTATCCCAGGCTTTCCATGCCCGCCAGGTAGCCAAGAGCAGCATGTAAGAGCTGATTATGAATCCAATCAGACCCAGGCCAGTGAGCACCTCAAGAAACCCATTGTGAAGTGAACTCATCTCTTCGAGGTACATGTTGCCGATATGCGAGATCACCATCTTGCCGCCGACACCACCACCGACACCCAAAATTGGGTAATTCTCAAACTGCCTGACCGCAGCTGTCCACACAACGGTGCGGCCACTGAGTGTAACGAAGCTTGAGGATGCTTGATGACCTTGAAGACGGTTCACGATTTCTGTAGAGAACATTACCGCACCGAGCATGACGCCAGAGACGGCAAGAACCCCGATCAGCTTTGAGCGTTTGAAAATTACCATCAAGACTGAAAATAGAAGAATGCCAAAAGAGGTTCTGCTGGCTGAAACGCTGAAGAGCGCAAGGCCATAGATGAACTGTGGAACAGCGACGCCCATCCGAATTCGTCCCGCTTGCCACTCGGCCAGCACGACAAGAACGAGCGCGCTCGCCACGTAGCCAAGACCGTTGCCGGAAAGAAACGGCGCTTGCGCAGTCGTGCTGCTGATCAAGCCTGGCCTGTGCTGCACAAACGCAGGCAATCGGAGGCAGAAGCCGATGACAGCGAGACCGCCTAAGAGCGACATCGTCAAGAGCACGACTTGGCGCAGTCCCTCAACACGTTTGATTGCGTTCTCTCCTCGACTTGATTCGAAGAAGACCACGCCGGCAAGTATAAGTTCCGCACTTTTGCCAAGCGTCTGAATAGGAATCTGGGACCAGAGTGTCGATACAAAATAGAGGCCTGCAAACGCAGCATACAGAACACGCAAATCCGTGCCGCGCATCGGTGCGATGCGCGGTTTGAATAGAAGCAGGAGAAAAGCGAGCACGATTGCAGGTGTCCGAATCAAAAGAATGGCCGTGGCGCTGCTATGACCTGCACCGCCACCGGACAAATCCTCGACCTGAAGCATCGCGCCCAACAGAATCAAGAACAGCGCAACGCCCGGCAGTCCTGACACGGCAAACGCCGCGCGCCAGGACCTCAGGTTCCAGGGGTAGATTGAAAACCGCATGAGTCGTCTCCGCCTTCCGGTTGTGTTACTTCGTTATGTAGATGGCGGCTGCCGAAGTTTGGCCGATCAATCCAGTCGTAGAACTTAGGACAGTTTTCATTCTGCTGATAGGGACGTACACGATATCGCCGGCAGCAAGATTCATGGGAGCTTCTTTGCCGTCCATGATCCTTTTGTAGGAGATTGGAATCTCGACCAGTTGTCCATCGGTACGATGTTGAACAACTCTTAGAGCGCCAACCTTTGCCTGCAGAGCGAGGCCTTGCGCAAGCGAAATTGCCTGGGCGACGTTCAGTTCGCCTTGCTCCTGCATCGCGTATCCGCCGGGACGATTAACGGCGCCAAGTACATACACAATTCCAGCGCGTTTCACGATCACCGTGTCTCCCGGATGGACCATCGCGTCGCGAATAGAAGCTGTGCTGCCGCCTCTGGAGTAGTGATACGTGCTCGAGGCGTCGCCATTGGCTGGATCGGCCCGCTTCAGTTCGACTTCGTTGCCGGCGACTTGGGTTTCGCCGCCAGTCATACCGATGACTTCGAGCAGGCTATGGGGTGCGAGAAGCTCAACTTTACCTGGATTCTGCACTTCGCCAATCACAGTTGCTGAGGTGGTGGCAAACTGCTGAACGTCGATGCTAATTTGAGGATTCTTGAGGATGCCTTGATCGCGAAATGCTGCCTGAATCTGCTGCTTGGCTTGTGCGACGGAGTCTCCGGCAACGTGAATCGGCTTAAGAAAAGCAATATTGATGTTGCCTTCATTGTCGATGCGAGCTGGCCCTGAGAAATCCGGCTCATCGTAGACCAGCACAGTTAGCAAAAATCCTGGCGCTAGCTTGAGGGTGGCGAAATCCTCGGGCACGCTGATCAGCGAACCCTGGTTGGCAGCGCCGGGCATAGGGCGCGCCTCCCCTTGTGGCGCTGGGTTCTGCTGATTGTTGCCGCTTGGCGGAGCTGCCTGTGCGTAAGCGACCTTTTGATGTGCGCTGGCGAGAAGTATCCCGACAATACCGAAAGCGACGGCCCGAGCCACATGGCTCTGGTTAGTATTTTTGAAATTATGCATCGAGGTACTCTCCGTTTCCGTGGTGACCATAGGCGTCGAAATAATCGATGGAGTTGGTATCGACTCCATTGAGTACCAACCCAACAGCACGTGAGCCGCTGAGTTCAAGCACGGTTGACAGGCTCTTGAGGACAGTGCGAGTCGTTTGACGTGCGCGCACAACTGCCAACGTCGCGCCAAACTTCTCTGACAGCACGCGTGCATCGGTAAGCAGCAGGATGGGGGGACTGTCCGCAAGGATCAGGTCGTATTCCCCCGTCAATGCGGCCAGCAGTTGATCGAACTCGCCCGACTCAAGCAACTCCGCGGACGCGATCGTTTCCGACCCAGCAGGGAAGAGAGATAGCGTCGGCAACGTGCGATGGGGATAGATGCAGGCTGCAGCCTTAGCCTTGCCGATCAGTACGTCACTCAGCCCTGGTGAGCGCGGGCGGTCAAAGAATTCGTGCAGGTGCGGCTTGCGCATGTCGGCATCTAGCAGCAGTACGCGCTTCCCGGCAAGTGCAAATGCGACCGCCGTGTTATACGCAACAGTTGACTTGCCTTCACCGAAGAGCGGACTGGTCACCAGCAGCGTGCGCAGACGGCCCGTCTGTGAGGCTACTTGAATTGCAGTGCGTAGTGAACGGAACGACTCAGCGCCCGCCGAGCGAGGATCGTTGATAAGCGGACTTGATTCCAGGGTGGGCTGGCCGGAACCGTACTTTGAAGGGAGCGCGCGGATGACAGGCGAAGATGGAATGTTGCCCAACATCGGCAGGTTGGCGCCGCCCTGCAATTGCAAAGCCACGGTAACTGTATCATCCATGTGCTCGCGAACGAACGCTGAAGTGATCCCAGTGAATAGGCCGGCGATCAAGCCCAACGCAAGGTACAACGGAGGATTGGGACGTTTGGGTGCGGCTGGCGGACGCGCCGGATCAGCCATGCTGATGTTGGTGGCGCGAAGGGCCGCCTGGATGTTCAGTTCCTTGAGCTTTCCATAGAGGGCGTCGTAGAGTTGGCGACTCGAATTGGCTTCCTGGGACAAGGATGCTAACTTTACAGCGCTCACATTGAGCGTGCCGGCACTCTTCTGGGCCTCATTGAATGACTTGCGAATGCCCGCTTCTTTCTTAGTCGCGAATAGGAATTGTTGGCGCGCGCGTTCGTTTATTCGCGCTACTTCTTCCGCGATCTGCGTATTCACCGTATCCAGTTGACTCTTGGTCTCTAAAAGGTGCTGGTTGTTCGCACCATATTTGGTGAGCATATCGCCGTAGGTTACGCGCAAGGCAGCCTGTTGCTGACGAAAGCTACGCAGCAGTTCGAGTCCGTTGCCCGATACTGCCGTTTCCGCAGCGGAGTTGCTGATGCCGGCAGCACCCGAGGCCGCGAGAGAAGCGACGGCTTCTGGGTCCTGGGTCTGCGTCAAGCGATAGATCGCCTCTTTCGAGATACGCTCCGATTCAGCGGCGGTCAACTCCTGGTTCAAAGTATCGAGTGAATCGAGGATCGGCACATGGGTGTTTCCGCCGACTGCGCCCGCGCCCATCGCACCCAGAACCATTCCGTTCAAGCCGGTCTGCTGCTCAAAGTTTGCGAGCTTTTCCTGTGAGCTGTCATAGTTCGTCTTTAAGTCGGCGAGTTGATCGGTCAACCAGCGCTGTGCGTCTGAGGTCGCCTGCGCACGCGCTTGGTAAGTCACGTACTCCTGCACAATCTGATTCGCAATTTGCGCAGCACGATTGGGATCGGGATTCAAATATTCAATCGTGATCAAACGGGTGTCCGGAGTGTTCTGGATTTTTAGCTTCTTTTTAAAAATAGCGAGAATGCGGTCGCGAGTATAAGGTGCCTGCTCCAATGGCAGTTTGCGATCAGCTTCATCGCGAATGTGTGCGTTGGTTCCGTTCAGAGCGCCCAGAAGTGAAGGCCTGTAGGCGAATGGCGCTTCCTGTTCAAGGTGCATGTCGCGCACCACTGCCAGCAATACATTTGGACTCTGCAACACGCTCATGTGCGTTGCAATGTCTGTCTTGAGCACGTCGGTCGTAGAGGGGAGGGGGTCCGCAGCCAGCCGCATGCTGGTTTGCGCCGCATCTGCCTTTTGCACTTCGATCGTGGCGACGCCAAGGTACTGACGGCCCATCACCATGCAAACGGCAAGGGCCAGCAACAATCCGCCTAAGCCCGCCATCCAGATGAATCTCTTCCGCTTTCGTATGACGCTCCATATTCCCTTGAGCGACTCTCCCTCACCGAAGCGAAACGAAAAATCGTCAACACGCTTCGCCTCGGAGTGCATTGGTACATAAGGGGCGAGTATGCCTTTCATTGGATCATTAGACAGAGACATTGGGTGGGATCCCTCCTTTACAGACTTGCCATGCAACGCATGACTTGTTTGTTGTGCGTATGACTGAACTGGTTACAGGTACATTCGTACCTAAGGGAAAACTTTGGTTTGGGCGACTGGTTTCATCGCGACCTATCGCAGTTGCATTTAACTCCGACGAGCTACGCGACCAGCGGGTAGCAGCCCAGAGTCAGATTCGTCCATTATTCGGGCGGTCACAGGATTTGGAGAAACCACATTGCCTGCAAAAAGTACGCCTCGATAAATGTTCAGAACGAGGGAGAAGTTCTTTTTCCCCGTGTACTCCGTTTCAAACCGGCGACGGGCATTAGGGCGCATATCTCTGAATGCTTCTCGTGCCACCAATTCGCGTAAGGAAGTTCGCAAACTGTTCGCGTCTCCGGGTGGGAAAAGAATTCCCGAATGGTTATCGGCGATCATTTCGGGGTAGCAGCCGATTTTCGATGCTACCACGGGAGTGCCCACAGCGAGCGACTCAATCACGACTCGCGGCATACCTTCGTACCATTGAGACGGACACAAAAGTGCTATTGCGCCGCCCATCAATTCAGTGACTTCGTTGCTGCTTTTGGTACCGAGCACCTCGACGTTTGCCATCGCGTCCGCGGCCTCTCGTATTTCCTGCTCCAACGGCCCTCCGCCGATGATCTTAAGCAGTGGCAGATCCGGTCCGCTTCTCCAGCATTGCAGCAGCACGCGCAAGCCCTTTTCCTCAGTAAGTCTCCCCGCATAGAGGAAGTAGCCACCGTCGCCAGGCCGCACGCCCGGATCGGGATCTACGAAGTTAGGCTTGACCACAACTTTCTCGGCGGGCAGACCGCCCTCAACCAGTTTGGCCTTTGAAAATTCCGATAAAGCGATAAACCGGTCGACCGAGTTCCGCCAGGTTCCTGCCGCCCAGTGAGCAAGCATGCCCGCAGTTGCGACCGCACTACCGATGCCGCTTTCGCGGTAACACTTGTGCACGATACCCGGCGTGCGAAACGTGGTTCCGATGCAGTCTTCACAGACGGCGCCATCGCGGAACAGCGTCGCATTGACACACAGCAGGCGATAATTATGCAGCGTGTGCACCACCGGAATTTTCGCTTGGCTGCAGGTTCTGAATATCGCCGCGGACACAGTGGGAAACCAGTTGTGAACGTGTACGATGTCCGGGCGGAAATCAGCCAAAGCCCTTGTCAGTTTTCCTTGCATCGCAGAGTGGGCGCCAAATTGACTGGCCGAAACCTGAATCTTCGCGAACACGCCCTGAATAGAGTCGTTGTCTGCATCCAGGCGCTTTACTTCGATCCCGTTTGCTGCGAGAAGACCAACTTCTGCGTCAACCACAGAGTCTTCACCCCCGCGCTGTTGGTATCGATTGTGAACCATCAAAACTTTCATTCTTCCCTCTGAACCGTCGCGTTAGCCCCCCGGCCGCGCGTCTCAGTTTCGTTCGAAGCAATTAAGCACATTTGCGAATAGAGCTTACTAGGATTGTCACCTCGCGGGAGTTGGGATATTGCTGCTTACATCAAATTCCCTTTGCTGCATACACGAGCGTATGAAGCAGAATCGCAAAATCCATCAAAACAGTTCGGTTTTGAATGTAATAAAGGTCATATTCAATCGAGTGGTGAATCGCAAACTGGCGATCCGCACTAAGTTGCCACAGCCCTGTGATGCCCTGCGGCACGGTGAGGCGCGCGGCTTCCCACGGCCCATATTCTTCGGTGATAAAAGGCATTTCAGGGCGCGGGCCAACGAGGGTCATGTCGCCCTTGAGCACGTTGATTAGCTGCGGGATTTCGTCAAGGCTGGTTTTACGCAGCAGACGTCCTACGCGCGTGATGCGGCTGTCGCTATGCTCATTAGGAGAACGAGCATACTTCGGTGCGTCTACCTTCATACTGCGAAACTTGTAAATCTCAAATAGCTTGCCATTCTGACCGACACGTGTCTGGCGGAAGAAGATAGGGCCCTTGGATTCGCACCGAATTGCAATCGCCAGAACAGCCCAGACCGGCGCGCTCATGGCGATAAGTAACGCCGAGCACGCAATGTCGAGTAGGCGCTTCATCGCAACGTAAAAGCGGGTTGGTTCATTCTGGTCGGTGGTAGCGACGAACAGACCATCCATTTCCCAGACCCTGGTAGGGCACCGGTTTGCCAGGATTTCCTGGTCATCTACTAGAGAGAGCGTGCAGTTTGCCGCTTGCGCGATTTCCCTGATCTGCTTGAGTTCGTGATCAGAAACGCTTGAGTCGCAGACAAAAATCTCTTGAACATCGAGACGCTTGAGCATTTCCTTTGAGAGCGGCTCGCGGAAGACAGGCCGGGCGTCGCGCTGGAAATAGTCGTAGCTGTAGATTGCGTTGGCTGTTTCGTTCGAACTGCTCACAAAGCCGACCGGCTCGATGCCGAGCATGGGAGAGTGCAACGCTCCAGTGAAGAACCGGCGAGCGGTGCGCTTTGCCCCGTAGATCAAGGAACGCCGGCGAGGTATGGTGGGTGAGAGGTGCTTACGCAAAGTCTCCTGCACCCAGACCCGTCCAATTGCAAGAAGGATGGTTGCTAAAATCCATCCCCCAAGCATCGCCATGCGGGGTACGGGATACCGAGCGACGATGCACAGCACCAGGCTGACCATGATTGCCTTCATCGATACGCGCAAAACCGTTTCAGTCTCTTTTATGTGCAGCAGGCTGCTAACTCGCGGATAAGCATTGTCGCTTTGCAGGAAGCAGAGAACCAGGATTGTGTAGATGAACGATCCGAATAGAAGCTGCTGGGTGCTGAGAGCAAAAGAGTGGGAAAGCTGAAAGGAATGACCGATCCATCCGCCGACAATCGTGCCCACAATCACGAGCAGGAAATCGGCGGTAACCCGAAGCAAAGGCACTGACACTAAAGAGGGCCACCAAACCTTGGTAGCAGGGGTAGAAGCGACTGCGCTGATCACTGAATCTGAGGGGGCATCCTTAGTTCCATCGTGCCGAAATGGAATAGCATTCGTGTTCATGTGCAAAGCCTCAAGCGTAGATTGAAAAAATGATGGTGTGTCGAAACGCCTTCAAGATGGCAAGAATCATTCCGGTCTAACGTGGCGCGCTAATTAGGTGCCGAGTTCCCCAACCCGAGCTTTTAGCGCTAAGCTGTCGTGTCACATCGAACAATCTTACCGACAGTTGATTCATGCCAAATGATGCTGGAAGTGGTATTGCAAACTTACAGCAAATATGCTTCACCCTGTTCTAGAGCCCCATACAGGCAGTAAAGGCGATTAAAGGATTAGATGCGAATAAGACTCAAGGGTTTGACGAAGTTGCAAGAAAATTACAATGCGATGAATTTTGGCGGAATAGGGAAGAAATTTATTGCACATATTTATTCTTGCCCCTGCGTTCCGGCTTGATGCGCGAAGCCTGAAGGCGATTTTGGCGCTACGACGATTTTCATTGGCAACGCGGATTTCGTCAAAGGCTTCTTGCTGGATCACCTCGTGCTATAACCAAGCTCAGATTGCCGCATTTCTTTCGCCTTTGCAAGCAGAAAAGACTACAACAGGACGACGCATCTTATGGCATCCTAACGATATTCACTCGCGGTTTCTTTCGCGGCGGCAGCACTCGGTTCAAATGGAGGATCTACTCAAATGACTAGTAAGCATTTTGGCGCTCTAGTGGCGATGACCGTCGTCAGCCTTTCTTTTTTAGCTGCCGTTCCCGCCGCAGACTCCATCGCGCTGAAAAATTCGGCTGCAAAGGCCGGGGAGGAATTGCACGCCATTCAATTTTCGGCGCAGTTCGTCGGCATGCATACGTTGTCTCCTGGGCGGCATTGGCCGGCCGTTCCCTTCGGAAGCATCCGGCCCGCGGGAACGTCGTGGGGCGCGCTCGAACCTACCCGAGATCAATACGACTGGCATTCGCTCGATACCTGGGTGGCCCAGTCCCAGGCTCATCACGTGCAGCTCGATTACGTTTTTGTCAACACGCCCGTATGGGCGAGTACCAAGCCCACTGAAGCCTGTAATGGAAAACGTTTTGGGTGCGCCGCACCCCCTAATCTTGACGACTGGAGAGCGTTCGTAACTGCGTTGGTCACCCGATACAAAGGAAAAATCTCGAGCTATGAGATGTGGAACGAGCCGAACGGCTCCGGTTTCTGGACGGGAACGCCGGAACAGATGGTTCCGCTCGCAGCAACCGCCTATCCCATCATTAAATCGATTGATCCGGCAGCAATCGTTACGACGCCAGTGCCGTCTTCTTCAGGCTGGCCTATGTCGCACGACGCGTGGCTCGACAAATACCTTGCTGCCGGGGGCGGCAAATACGCCGACGTCGTTGCGTGGCACGGGTATGCCGGTCGTAACGATCGTCCCGCTCTTCCTCCGGAAGCTCTAGTGCAACAGATCGCCGCGCTACGCGCCGTGCTTGCGCACCATCACGTCGATTTGCCGATTTGGAACACTGAAGGCGGATGGGGTAAAAATGCGCAATTACCCGATCCAGACGATCAAGCTGCTTTTCTGGTTAAGTGGTACCTGATCAACTTCACCGACGGCATTGCGCGTGCCTATTGGTATCAATGGGACAATCTGGATTGGGGAACTTTGTGGCACGAATCGACAGGTCTAACAGCAGCGGGCAAAGCGGCTGACCAAGTCTACGGCTGGTTAGACGGTGTAACCGCAGCAAGCCCATGCCGACAAAAAGGTGCATCGAGTCTTTGGACATGCGAACTGAAGAAGCGAAACGTGCGCTACGAAGTCGCTTGGAGCGCTTCGGGACAAATTCCGTATGAGGGCATCGCTCACGCAGTGGCCTTCACTCCACAGGGTGGAGAACGACAACTGCCTGGGCCACGGCCGGTCATGATTGGGTCGCGCCCTGTGCTCTTTGAACTTCAAGAGAGTAAAAGCGAAAAGCCCTGAGGTGCCTATGCCAGGCGGCCTCAGGGCCATTCCCCGGTCCGAGCCTACTTCAGCGAGATTGCCTGTACTGAGTAGGCGGGCACATTAATTGTGGTAGTGAAGCTTGATCCCTGCACCGCAAACGATACAGCCGACGAGTTGATCGCGGCTCCGTTCACAATGCTGTAGAGCGTGCCCTGCGTATTGGCAAATCCAGGATTCACAAACGTGACTGAGATTTGTGAGTACGCGGTTGCGGTTGGATTAGTAATAACCATCGCGTCGAGTGTCGGGGTGTAGAAGGCAGTCGTGGCAAGCCCGCCGCCGCCGGTTGGGGTGGAGATGCTTTTAGCCATGTATCCGCCTGCGGACAGGCCAAGATAATGCGGCGATCCAAATAGCTGATACGCGTAGTACTGCGGGTACGGCTCTGGCGTCGAGCCGGCCGAATGCAGGCAATCCATGTTGCTGTCGCGCACCCCGATCATGCAGAACCATGGGTATGCAGAACCAGCAAAGTAGACCAG
>JANXYB010000067.1 GCA_025350325.1 Acidobacteriaceae bacterium | reverse complement strand
AATCCCATTGCGCTCGCCGAAGATGTATTCCTTCATCTTGGGGTTCCAGCGCTTGGTCTGATGCCCGAAGTGAACACCTGCTTCGAGCAGCTCCTTCATTGTGATCGTGGCCATTGGCCTCCTTCGTAGATTGCATCCGGGCTGGTACTGCCGTTACCCGGATTTAACCCGCTTATGCGGGAGATTTGTGAAACAGTGAATAGTCGTCAGTGGAACAGTGATCAGTTTAGAAGTGCGACAGCGGACTGCATCTGCAAAATCCAACTGTTCACTGTCGACTGCTCACTGCAAGCTGGTTAGCGCTTGCTGAACTGGAACCGCTTACGAGCGCCCTTCTGACCGTATTTTTTGCGCTCCTTGACACGAGCGTCACGGGTCAGCAGGCCTTCGGCCTTCAGCGTCTTTCGCAGTTCCGGATTGAACAAGATAAGTGCACGAGCAATGCCCATCTTGACGGCATCCGCCTGCGCGGAGACTCCACCGCTGCTCACCGTCGTCAGCACGTCGAAGCTGCCTGCCAACTCGGCAACAATGAGCGTGCGTTTGGCGGCAACTCGCTGCTGCTCGGTCACGAAATACTCTTCGAATGCCTTGCCGTTAACCTTCCATTGGCCTGTTCCAGGACGCAGAAAGACGCGGGCAATTGCCGACTTGCGGCGGCCCGTTCCATAGTATTGAACCAGATCTGCCATTCTCTCTTGACTCTCTCCGCCAGGGAACCTTGCCCGGCAAAAACCAAATTCAGAACCTAACTAACTTAGCAGCGCTAGAAGCTGCGCGCAGCGATTTCCAGAGCCACAGGCGTCTGCGCCTCGTGGGGATGCTTATCGCCGCGATAAACCTTGAGCTTTGAGCCCATCGCACGCCCCATCTTGCTCTTGGGCAGCATGCCTTTGATGGCCTCTTCGAGGATCTTTTCGGGCTTCCGGGCGAGCAACCGCGTGAACGACTCTTCCCGTAAACCGCCGGGAAAACCCGTATAGCGCCGATACAGCTTGCTCTGCGCCTTGAGTCCAGTGAGCCGCACCTTTTCGGCATTGATGACGATGACGTGATCGCCCATGTCGATGTAAGGCACGTACTGCGGATTCAGCTTCCCGCTCAGCACATCGGCGGCCTTAGTCGCCAGCCGCCCCAATGTCTGGCCGCTCGCGTCTACCACATACCACTTGCGGGGAATATCTTTGCCGCTCGGAACGAAGGTACCCATTTATCTCCTGCCCTCTACACGCGTGTCGTGCAATTAAAACTGCGGCGCAAAGCGCCTTCACCCATGCGCTATCCGCACGGGCCATTTTCCGCCCACTGCCAAACAAATCTGTTCGGGTGAGGACTGCCGCGGGAGCTAGCCTATATTAGGCTCTGGCTACTCTGGATCGCCTATGTTTACCCGCGTCCAGCAGCCGGTGGCCTGTTCCGGTCGATCCTCATGCAAGGGGTCAACCAGCAGGGTCCGGGTGAGAACACACAGACCTCAGGCGCAACACCGCGCAAGGATTCCAGAATACTCGATTTGGGGTGGAGAGTCAACGAAAAGCAGGCCCGGAGAAGGACTGCGCCCCCCCGATTTTAATAGCGTGCAGGATTTTATGGGGTGCGGTCTCGAGTGATAGCCACGATGGGTCCGGTCGGCGGCTTGGTCCTCGCCAAACACGGCACTTCCGTACCAATCTTGGATTACCGTGTCCGGCTGGCTCTAACAAATCGAACGGCGGCCTCCACCTGCCGTCCGCAGCTACTCCTGTTTCAAGCCCAGGCTTCTCTTCATAGGGTGCGCTTCGGTATTGAAAATGACCGAGTCAAGTGGCAGTGTCGATTCCGGAGCATACAGCAGATAAAGATATTTCAACGTCTCGGCGAAAAAGAAGCTCTCCATCGAATCGGCCTTCTTCTTCGATTCAACATTGCTCAACGCCGCATACCCATCGTCGGTTCGGCAGTACGCCAACAGCCCATTGAAGTAGGTCTGCCCCATCGCAAGATATTTCGGGTCGTGCGTGTAGTGGTAGAGGTAATAGGTTGACTCAATAACCTCGGGACGCAGCTGGTAACCGGGTGACGCGATCTTCATCGTGGCGTAGTCGAGTTGTTCCGGCTCGACGCCTGCAATGTTCCACATCCGGTAGCTCGAATCCTGCAACGCTGCAGCGCGATTGCCATCGCCCGAGAGCGCCAGCACGGCAGGAAAGAACGCATCGAGTGCGCCATAATTGGTGTGGGTGCGCACCCCTGTATTCATGTCCGCCTGTCCGTACCACAGGCCGCTACTGCGCGGATCGGCAAGGTACTTGTTAATTGCCGCCACGCTGTCGCGCCACATCGCCGCACAATCCTGATCTCCAAAGAGAATCGAGGCCTTGAGCAGGTACTCATAATACGAATCGATCCCGCCCATGATGCCCGCCGTCGGATCGGTCCACTTTCCACTCTCGACATCGATTTCTGATCCAACCAGGCCAATCGACGAACGCCGCTTGTAGAGCTCAACCAATGCGCGCTTTGCCTTGTCGTAATATTCCTGTTTGCCGGTCAGGCGCGCCAACATGCCGTACTCGATCAGCAGGGTGCCAATTTCCGCAGGATTGCTCCGCGTGCCGCGCACCGCTCCGCTATGCAGATTCACGTATTCGTAAGGCATGCCGGTCGGCGAATTGAACATGGGCAGCATGCGTCGACCCAGATCATCCGCCAATTCAAGCAACCGCTTATCGCCCGTCATCTCGTAACACGAGATAAGGCTCCCCAGCAGTCGGATCGTAATCTCAAAATCCTTTACGTAAATATCCTGATCAAGATCAAGCTTGGTATCGATCAGCTTGCGCGCCTCATCCGCTTGCGGTTTCAAGCCCATTAGCAGCAGCGTGTCCAGCGCATCGATCGGCGTCATCAGCAGCGTGTGGCCGTACCAGTCAAACGGCTTTCTGCTGAGCGGATGCAGTTCGTCGTGTCCCCACGCGTACTTTTTGTATCCGTTCCACGCGTGCAGAGTCTCCGTGCGGATGCGGCCGGCCATCTGCGCCTTCTCTGCCTCGCTCATCGGCGCAGGTTCGCCAGCATTACGCCGTGTCAAAACTGCCGACGAAGAGGCCGTTCCCTCAACCGGTACACTTTGCGCAAAGATTGGGCCTACAAGAATAAGGGCAACGAGCAACGCAACCGCAGACAAGCGCATGGCGCATTATAACTACCGACGCTGCCCTAGAGGCTACGATAAAAGATCGCAACGCGAGCCGATTCTTTAACGCAGCATAAATGTCGGCGCTATATCTGGTCTTTCGCCAACAGCAGCCTTGCGGCCTCGAGCACAGTATCTTTACTTTGCTTGAGATCCTCTATGCTCGGCACCATCTCCACATCGGGCTTGATGCCGACCCCCTCAAACTGCGACCCGTCCGGGAAGATCTCTCGCTTTGACCCGACCATGATCATCATTCCCTTGCCCAGGTCGAGCGTGTATGGCTGCCCTGAACTTCCGCCGGTGGTCTCGCCCATAATCAAGGCGCGATGATTGTCCTTGAACGGCATGACAAAGTCTTCGCACGCCGAATAACATCCTGCATCGACCAGCAATGCCAGCTTGCCAGTGAAATTGTCTTTTGCAGGCTGTGATCGCGTGCTTGGCCACACAAAATCCGGCCGATTAAATGGTTGAAACTGCCACTGACCCTGCGAAGCTCTGTAGCGAAAATAAGGCATCGCGATCGGCGTCGATTCAGACCAGAACCGATACGGCTTGTTCATCAGAAACGCGGTGAGATCTTCAGGCGTTGAGCCGCCCGATTCCCCGCGCACGTCCACGATCAGCATCTCGGCGTGCCGATATTCGCGCGCCAATTCGATCGCGCGTTTTTCAAACTGCGGGCTCATGAAAGAAGGAATGCGGATGTAAGCCACTTTGCCCGGTTCCAGCCATCGACCTTCCGTTACCAACGATGCTGTGGCCGGTGCGGCGTACCGATTGATCGCAACTTTTCGCCCGCCCGCTAGTGTCAGTTCAAAACGCCCAGGAAACAGGTGGGCGTACGGCGCAAATCCCGGCATCCGCGCAAACAGTTCGCGCTGCGCCCCCTTTTCGGTCGACGCTGAAATCAATAGCTTGGCGTCGTCAACGAATCGTCCAAATGGCCGCCCATCGATGTTCTCTATTACGTCACCCGGCTTTAAACCAGGGCTGCTCGTCTGCGTAATCACCCACCGCCCATTTAGCACTTCTGCGTCGAACGGCAACTCGCCTCCCTGCTGTATCAGGGGCATGTCGATGAACATCGTGTGCGCATTACGAAGCTGTGCCAGAAAGGCCATGCTCGCCCGGCTAAAGGCGGTGCGACTGTCACTGGCAATCGCCTTGTCCGGATAGATTCGATAGGCTGCTTCAAGATCAAGGTCAGGTGCATTTTGCCAATGCGCAAAATTCGCCAGCGAAGCATAGACGCGGCTCGCTACGTACACGGTTCATTGAGCGGAATGGAGGCCGCTGGCTGATCAGCCGCAAGCACAAACGAACTTTGAGGGAGGAAAGAGAAAGCAGCGAGAAAAACCGATGCGCAACACAGCATTGGACGAGTCACAGTCTTATCCTCTGTGAAAACCCTACGCTGCGCGTCGGCGGGCTGTTCCAATGCTCACGCGCATGTGTGACCGCAGATACATCAGAAGCTGATATGAGGATCGCCAAAAAATGGGGACAGCGGGCGCTGTCCCCATTTCGGCCTGTTACGCCGCTTGAACGTCGCCTATAGACTTCACGCGAAAGCGCTTCATTTGAATTGAAAGCGTGCGCTCGATCTTGCGCAGGTCGCCGCGCTCTGCGGGTCCCGCAAACGTCGATGCCACACCATGCGCTGAGGCGCGCCCGGTGCGTCCTACGCGGTGCACGAAGTCCTCGGCAACCTTGGGCATATCAAAGTTGATGACATGCGCTACGTTGGCCACGTCAATGCCGCGCGCGGCAACGTCGGTAGCCACCAGCACCCTGTGCCGTCCCTCAGAGAAGCTGCGCAGGGCTGAATTGCGCTGCGCCTGCGAACGATCCCCATGGATCTGCGTCGCCGACCAGCCTGAACGAGTGAGCCTGCGCGCCACACGATCGGCGCCATGCTTGGTGCGCACAAAAACCAAAAAGCTGCCTTCTTCCGAACCGAGCAGGTGCTCAAGCAGTTCCTGTTTCTTATCGGCAGCCACTTCAAAGGTCCGCAGTTCGACGTTCTCGGCAGGCTTCAAGATCGAACCGATCTCGACGCGCGCTGGATTGTTGAGATATTTGCGCGCTACTTCCTTCACTGAACCTTCGAGCGTTGCGGAGTAGCAAAGTGTCTGGCGAATGGCCGGCAGCGCAGTAGCGATGCGCGCAATGGCCGGCTGAAATCCCATATCAAGCATCCGGTCGACTTCGTCGAGCACCAGAATTTTTACGCCGTCGAGCTTGACCAGCTTGCGCTTGAGAAAGTCTTCAAGCCTTCCAGGAGTAGCCACGATCAAATGCGCGCCGCGGCGAATCGCCTGCAATTGCGATTGCTCTGCAAGGCCGCCTACTACCAAAGCAACCGTCTGCGCATTGCTCGAGCGAATAGCGATAAATGCCTTCTCGACCTGCATGGCAAGTTCCCGCGTTGGCAGCAGAATGAGTGCGGTAACTCCGCGAGTTTCGGCCTTCTGCATCATCTCGACGATTGGAATCAGAAAACTAAGCGTTTTTCCCGTGCCGGTCTGCGCCGTGGCAAGGACGTCGCGGCCCTCAAGAGCGGGAGGAATGGCCCCCGCCTGCACCGGGGTTGGGAGGGTGAATTTGTTAGCGTCAATACGCGCCAGCAAAGCCGACGAGAGAGTGAACTGCGAAAATTGAGTCGTCAAAATAAGGGTCTATCCTGTTGGGCTCCGCGAGCCAGCGAGTTTCCCTCGCGGCCTGCAATCGAAACCGGACTTGGAGGAGCGCACACGAATACTGTCCACGTGCGAGCCTGCTCTTTAAAATATGCGTAAGGAAGAACCAAAAACGTCCACGGGACTGGCCAGCAAGCATTGAATCAAATAGGTCGATGCTCGCAGCCCGGAGCTGCCACACGCTACTAGTACGCCAACCGGCAAGAACCGCCGACCAGCTCCACGCTCCAAAATTGCCTGGGATGAGAGGGCCGCTTCTGTTTCAGAAGCAAGCCCACCCTGTCGATCACCAAACCGTTCAGGTTCGGGACGATCCCCCAGGATAGGAGACTCTGTGGTTACGCTGTAGGGCTTGGGGAAATCTGTGCCAGGCAAACTTGCCTTGAGAGGCCAATCCGCTGCTCACGACCAAATCACTGAGCGCTGAACGAAGTGTAGCACAGTTTCGCTTTTCTCTCGCCCTGCCCCGACCTGCCCTGATCCAGCAAGTGATCTCGGCATGAAGCCCTCTGCGAAACTCTGTTCCCTCAGTAAAGCACGCACGAGCAACCAGAACCGCGACAGATTCCTTGTACCATCTTTGTGGAGCGAAAAAGCGTCGTTCCAGTCCGCGGTCACGTGTAGATCGATGCGGGCCAAGGCCAGGAGGAACCATGTCGGGCGACGGAAATCAAACCAGATCAAGAGTAACCTTGCACGTGGTTTCAAGCCTCGATGGCTTCATCGCGAGGAAGGACAACAGTGTCTCCTGGCTGGATTCCAATGGAAGCGTCTACGAGGCCGGGATTTCCCTTGCGGAAGAAGAAGCCGCGACCTTCATCAAAGCCATCGATTGTTACGTCCTCGGTTCTCGCACCTGTGAACACGCACTTGAACTGGGCTGGCCATATGGCGATACTCCGACGGTGGTGGTAACCGGCCGGCAACGGCCACCCGCGAGGGAGAGCGTTGAGTTTTATTCGGGTGATCTCGAGACGCTCGTCCACGCGAGACTCGCGCCGCGATTTCAAAACATCTGGCTAGTCGGTGGGGCCATGTTATGTCAGCGTTTTCTCTCATTGGCCTGGTGGACGAAATAAGGTTGAACATAGCCCCTGTCCTGTTAGGGGACGGACTCCGGCTGTTCGGCGGCCCCTTGACCGAGGAGAGGTGGGATTTGAAGAACGTAGTCGCTTACAAGAATGGGTTCGTTGAGTTGTCCTACGTCGCCTCCACCGCGTGAGAGGATCAGAACAGATCCCCAAATTGCCGGGTGGCCAGCTGGACCGCCAAGGCCGCAGACATCCCGAATAAGGGTCCGACGCACTCGCGCCGTTCTCATAAAAGGCAATCTGCGGGACGCCCGACCCTCCATCGCCCCTCGCGAGAACTCACCGAAAAGGCTGGATGGGTACGCAGCAATCGTGCTCTTATATATCCAGCTTGAGCCGCGCAGAACAACATGGACCGCGCTCATCCATCCGCGCGACCACATCTCTGACCAGCTTCTCGAGTTCCGGGTTCTCCGGCTGCACCGGCGGAATCGTATCCTCCAGCGGCGCCATGCGTGCATCGGGGAACCCCAAACGCCGCTTCAGCGCCAGGATCTCCGTAATCTTTTCTTCGGGTATAAACATGAGCGGCTTCCCGATCTGCTGGGCGATCAGGTATGTCTTGCAATAATTGTCGAGAATCTCGGTCAGCCATTCCGCGTGCGTGGCCGTGTCAGACCAGCAAACCACGCCGTGATTGGCCAGCAAAATCGTGTTGTGATCCTGCACAAAGGGCAGCACCGTCTCGGCAAACGCCTGTGTGCCCGGCGTCTCGTACTGAGCCACGGCTGCCGGCCCAATAAAAATCTCGTATTCAGGAATCAATCCGACCGGCGGCGTCGTGCCCGTAAGTGCGAAGGCTGTTGCGTACGGGGGATGGCAATGAACCACCGCCCGGGCCCGCGCATTCACGCGATAAATTTCAAGATGCAGCAGCAGTTCACTGGTACGCCCCCGGTCGCCCGCAAGTATGTTGCCGGCGAGATCAGAGAGGCAGATGTCGGCCGGTTGCATGTCCCGCTTGCTCATCATGGTTGGGGTGCAAAGCACATAGTTCGCGCCCAGCCTGACACTGATATTGCCGCCATTGCCGTCGACATACCCTCGATCCCAAAGCTTGCGTCCGACGTTGATAATTTCGGCTCGCAGCGCATGGGCTTCAAACGAATTGGCGGCCACCGGGGCGGGAATCTCCTCGGGCCTGGGCACGCGCAACGCTTCCACTACGGCCTGCACAACTTCCCTGACTTGTTCTGAAATCGGATCTGCATTCTGCATTTTGACCTCACATCTGTGCCGTTCCACACGTCTGCCAGAAGCCCAGCGTCCAGCCCGGCCCCAAGCGTCCACAGTCTAGATATAAGGGCGAAGGCACAACTGAGCCGGTGACGCAGGTCACCATTCGCTCCACAACCAAGCCTTTAGTAATTCAGGATGCGCGCTGCATTTCGCACTGAGAATAAGCAAGGCGGAAAGTCCTATTCAGCTGGTACCAGCCTTCGCTGCAACTCCTCGAGAGTCTGCCCCTTGGTCTCTGGAAAGGCGAACAGCACCACCAGGAATTGCACCACCGTCATCACCGAAAAGAATACGAACGGCGCTCCCCTGCCCATGGTTGCAGCCAGGGTCGGAAACACCAGGGCAATAATGGTATTCATGATCCAGTGGCTGGCATTTCCTACGCCTTGCCCCTTTGACCTAACCGAGTTGGGAAATACTTCCCCAATGTAAACCCAGATCACCGCGCCCTGCGACATCGCAAAGAAGGCAATGTAGGTGATCAGCAGCCACACCAGCGCCGCCTGGTGAGAGTGCGTGGTAAAAATCCAGGCTACCCCGGCAAGACAAGCGGCGGTTCCAGCGGCCCCTATGAGCAGCAGAGTCTTGCGGCCCAGCTTATCGATAACCGACATCCCCACCATGGTGAAAATCAAATTAGTGAAGCCAATCGCAATCGCCTGCTGATCGCCCGACACCTGGCTGTAGCCTGCTGCCGCAAAAATATTGTTGAGGTAATAGAGAATGGCGTTGATCCCGGCCAGTTGATTGAATGCGCCAATCGAAATCGCCAGGAACAGCGGGTAGCGATATTTCCAGCGGAACACCGGTTCATGCGCGGTCGCGTGCTCCTGCGCCAGCGCCGAGCGGATGTCGGCCAGTTCGCCCTCAGGATCTGGCTCGCCCATCAATTTCAATACCGACAATGCTTCATCGATACGGTTTCTCGAGGCTGACCAGCGTGGGCTGCGCGGAATGAAGAACAACAGCGCCAGAAAGCCGGCGGCCGGCACGGCAGCGATGCCCACCTGCCAGCGCCACTCTGCCGCACCCAGGTGAAGAAGGCGAATCACGTAATTGGACGTGTACGCCACGAGGATGCCGAACACTACATTGAATTGAAATGCGCCGACCAAGCGTCCACGCCATTTCGCGGGCGCCAACTCGGCAATATAAACAGGCCCCAACACCGACGAAGCGCCGATACCCAATCCGCCAATAAAGCGGAACACCATCAGCGATGGCCAACTCCACGCCAATGCGCTTCCAATGGCTGACAGCACGTAAAGCACGGCGGTGATGCGCAGGGTTTCGCGGCCACCCAGTTTGTGGCCCACCACGCCGGCGCCGAGCGATCCCAGAACCGTGCCGACCAGCGCGATCGCAACCGTCCACCCCTTGGTGTAGTCAGAAAGACCGTAGAGCTTGACCAGCGCATCAATGGCGCCGGAAATGACGACGGTGTCGAAGCCGAAGAGCAGGCCTCCCAGCGCTCCCGTAAGGGTCGCCTTCATCAGGTTCACGTTGGGTCGCATGGTTCAGGATCCTCGCAAGACCAAATCATCCTACAGATTGGGGGCTGACCCGGCAAAGTAACAGTCTGATAATAGTGTTTTATCGGCGGCATTCCATCCGCAAAGTATTTCTCGATGCTCGCACTTTGACAGCCAAAGCAGGTGGTTCAGCATCTCAGCAGAGACGCCCCTTACATAATCGGCTTCCTTTGAAATCTTCCATTAGAAAAGGCACCATCTCATGACCCTCACCGCATCCTCGACTGCACCCTTTATCACCCATCTCACTTCATCTCGAAATCGCAAACCTCTCGTGTCAGTGTTGACCCTCGCCGCATGCGGCCTGCTGCTCAGCACCGCGCCGGCCCGAGCGCAAGACAAGCCTTCTGCCAACCCCGACGTACTGGTGCTCAGCGACGGCGATACGCTCCATGGCAAGCTGATCAGCGAAGCCGAAGGAAAAATCACGTTCCATACCGATTCGCTCGGCGACATCTCGCTCGGTTGGGACAAAGTCAAAGAACTCCACACCGCCCAAAAATTCGGCGTACTCGACAAGAACATCAAGCTGCACGCCAAAGAGAATGCTCAGCAGATTCCCGTGGGCACCGTCGATGTCACCGCAAAGAGTGTCGCCGTTCATCCTGACAACGCAACCACCGCCGCCTCGATACCTGTAGCCGACGCGGCCTACATCATGGACGCTGCCACCATGGACAAACAATTACACCACGCACCCGGCTTCCTCTCCGGATGGAACGGCGCGGCAACTGCCGGAGCGGCGGTAGTGACAGCCACCCAGAATCAATACACCTTCTCAGGCGGCGTGGGAATCGTCCGTGTGGTCCCCACCGCTAGCTGGCTCAATCCGCGAGATCGCACTTCGGCGGATTTCACCGGGTCTTTCGGAAAAATCACGCAGCCTGCCTACACCGTGGGCGGCGTCATCGTGCCCGCCGTCATCACAAAGTCCGCCATCTATCACGCCGACGCAGAACGGGATCAATACTTCTCGCCACGCTTTTTTGCGCTTGGGCAGATCGCCTACGATCACAACTTTGGCCAGGATCTTGACCTGCAGCAGATATATGGCGGCGGATTCGGTTGGACAGCCTTCAAAACCCCCACCCAGGAAGCGGACCTGAAGGCAACCATTCAGTACGAGAAACAGCAGTTCATCACCGGCGGGCCAAGCGCCAATAAAAACCTCATTGGTTCGACTTTGGCGGCAACCTACGTCCTCCATCGCAAGCTGCTGACGTACATACAGGGGGTCTCGTTTATGCCTGCCTACAACGAACCAAGGGCGTACTCCGCCAATGAGACCAACACGTTCGCGTTTCCGGCGTACAAAAACCTCAGCTTCTCGCTTGGAACCATCGACAGCTATCTCAACGATCCCCCAGCGACGGAGCCTCCCACGAAGAGAAATTCCTTCCAGTTCACGATGGGCCTGACGTACGCGATCAAGTCGAAGTATTAATTACTACCCAAATCAGGCGATGAGCAAGAAACGTTGAGCAGTTCGAGCGCGCTAAGCTCTCTTCCCGACCATGCGGGAGTCAATCGTTACGCAAGCGCCATTCTTTGATAGCGGCCCCGAAAGAGCGATTTTGCGTGCTGAAAACTTTAAAACTCAATCGCCATAGTCCGATTTGGATACAGCAACGCAAGCCGCCTTGGTTACGCAGATATCAGGGACCGACAGGCCCTATCAATTTGGAGATTTCAGGCACGACTTCGCCGGAATTTCAGGATTAGATCACCAGGTCTCGAGATGTTGACGAAAGCTGACTTCCGAGTTGTCCACCACACGACCTCAACCAACATTTCTTGCTCCCAAATTGGGAGCGTGGTGCCATTCAAAGGTGCGAATCATTGCCCGATCGACCCTCAACGGATTTGTCAGCGAGCGCGTAGAAATCCGGCTTAGGGCAACTGTGAAGAAGCATCTCGACGCCTGGTATGCCGAGGTCGAAAAGGGCTCATGGAAAGATCCCGCAGAACTGAAAGCACAGTTTCGCTCAGCCAGCATCGTTTCGAGCGAAAGAGTGGAATTCAACATTAAAGGCAATGACTATCGCCTGGTCGTCGCCATCAACTGGATGTTACTTACCCAGAATGTATGTCTGAATCTGCTCTTCGGTGAGAAGGCCAAGCTCCCTTGCTGCCGTTGCTGCTGCCTGATCTGAGATCGCGTTTGCTGCAGCGTTGTTAAGCATGGGGAGGTGCTCTGAGGCGTCGCTCACGTTACCATCAAGATCGATTACTTTCGGTTCGGCTTGCATTTCAGATTCCATAACCACCTCAACTATGTATACGAGATTCCACCCCGAGAGTGAACGTAAGCATGGGTGATGGCGTAGTTCGCTGGATCATTCAGTTTGATACTTCCTTGCCAGTCACTATCCATCAGCATCCTCTTTCCGATACTTATCGGAGTCTGGAGGGCGGTTTAAACACACTTTATCACCCCCTAACTGCTGGGGTGATGACTTTCAAACTTGCTGGACTACCACTATCAAATCATGCTGATTATCTGGCTGGGCACACACAAGGAGTACGACAAAATCGACGTCACCAAGGTTGCCTACGAGAACGAGCGATATGCAGTTTCATCCAATTCGAACTGAGGCTGATCACGACTTGGCTGTGGCCAGGATTGCCGAACTTATTGGAGCAAAGCCCGACACCGCTGAAGGGGAAGAACTGGATATCCTCGCGACGTTGGTAGACGCATACGAAGTGAAGCATCATGCCATTGATGTACCCGATCCGATAGCCGCGATTCAGTTTCGCATGGAGCAGCAAGGGCTCACGAGAAAAAACCTTGAGCCGCTCATTGGAAGCCGTGCGCGTGTCTCGGAGGTGATGACACGGCGGCGCTCGCTGACGTTGGCCATGATCCGTAGAGTCCGAAAGGAACTTGGCCTCTCGGCAGATGTATTAATAGGTCATCCTGAAAAGAACCGCCGAAAGCGCTTTCATTCGAGTCCGGTCAACTCAAAAAAGCAAGCTGCGGCTGGCTGAATTGCATTCGGCTCCGGGGCTGCGGAGACATCTCAAAAGACAAGCTGGTCCTCCTCGGAAATGTTCTCAAACAAATCTATGAGGCCAAGCTACTCTGGCAGTTTCCGGACCGACCCTGCACCGTTGAATTCTTCATCCCCGAGGATCCAGATGACTTCACGGAGTACCAGCTCTCCTTTTGGCAAAAGTCCCACGAAACTCCCGAGTCACCGCCTATGCGGAAGTATCAAAGTTAGGCAATAACGCCTATGACAGTTTTCATAAAGTCGTCGCAGTTAAACCTGCCATACGACTCGGAACTAACGAAGCAAAGTGGCCCTTCGCCATTGGTTGTGTTCGATGGTAAAGCTCTAATTTCGTTGACAAGTCGGTTTTAGTAAACCGATAAAGCTAGTCAGGAACAGCCTCAGCCTAGTACAGTTCTTTGCGGCTGCCGATTCGCGAATTCCGCGACCCATCGACTCACACCGTCCGATGCCCAGCGAAACCGCAAATCGTTTGCAGGGCCGCTCATCAGGCGCTGCCCTCAGGAGTAAAAATTGATGCCGCTTCGCCGCTTGTTTTGTCTGCCCATCGCGTTCGCCCTCGCCTTCACTTTGATCTCAACCATCGCGCCAGCACAACAAGCTCCCTACCTCGACGCGAAACTTTCTCCGAGTGAGCGCGCGCACGATCTTGTCGGGCGCATGACGCTCGAAGAAAAAGCCAATCAGCTTGAGGACTGGGCCACGGCGATTCCCCGGCTGGGCGTTCCCGACTATCAGACGTGGAACGAATCACTGCACGGCGTAGCACGAGCCGGATACGCCACCGTTTTTCCGCAGGCCATCGGCATGGCCGCGACGTGGGACCCGACCATGGTGCACAGCATGGGCAATGTCATCTCCGCCGAAGCGCGCGCCAAATATAACCAGGCCCAGCGCGAAGGCAATCACCGCATCTTTTACGGATTGACCTTCTGGTCGCCGAACATCAATATCTTTCGCGATCCTCGCTGGGGACGCGGCCAGGAGACCTACGGCGAAGATCCTTTCCTGACCGGCCGCCTGGGTACAGCTTTCGTCGGCGGAGTGCAGGGCGATGACTTGAATCACCTCCGCGCCGTGGCCACGAGTAAGCATTTCGCAGTGCACAGCGGGCCCGAACTGTTGCGTCACGGATTCAACGTCGACCCCAGCCCGCGCGATCTTGAAGAGACCTACCTCCCAGCCTTCCGCGCCACCGTAACCGAGGGCCACGTGCAGTCCGTGATGTGCGCCTACAACTCCATCGACCAGTTCCCTGCGTGCACCAACAAAATGCTGCTTAAAGAACATCTCCGCGATGCATGGGGATTCAAAGGCTTCGTTGTCTCTGACTGTGGCGCTATTGTTGACGTGAATCAGGGCCACAAGAAAACTCCCGACATAATGCACTCTGCCGCGATGGCTCTACAGGCGGGCACCGACCTCTCCTGCAGCATCTGGACGCCCGGCTTCAACATGCTCGCCGACGCCGTCCACAAGGGCCTGGTCTCAGAAGACCTCGTCACGCAAGCCGCTGAACGCCTCTACACAGCGCGCTTCCAGCTTGGCCTCTTTGATCAGCAGCCATCGGCCTTCGACAAGATCCCCTTCGAAACGGCCGCTTCAAATGCCAACCGCCAGGTCTCGCTGCACGCCGCGGAAGAAAGCATCGTCCTGCTCAAAAACAACGGCGCGTTGCCGCTCAAGTCTGCACCCGGCAAGATCGCGGTCGTTGGTCCGACTGCAGACCAATTGACGTCCATTCTCGGCAACTACGTTGGAACGCCGCTGCATCCAGTGACGCCCCTCGAAGGCATCATGAACCAGTTCCGCAGCACGCCTATTCTCTACGCGCAAGGATCGACGCTTGCCGAAGGCGTTGGGGTACCGGTGCCGCGCACTGCCTTTGGCCTCAAAAAGGGTTTGAAGACCGAGTTCTTTGCAACTGCGGATTGGACCGGCCGCCCCGTCGCGGTCGAAACCGAACCCGCCGTGCAAACTGATTGGGAGAACGCGAAGCCTGTGCCTGAGCTCGCAACGCACAACTACTCCGTGCGCTGGAGCGGCTCAATCGCTCCGCCGGCAGCCGGACATTACGTCTTCACGATTGAAGCGGCCGACAGCTTCCCGTATTCCCCCGCTGAAACCTACCGACTGGCGCTCGACGGCAAAGTGCTTTCCGAGGGGAGCCTGCGCGAGGGTCACGACATGTCGGTCATGGGCAGCTTCAAACCCGCGCCGGGCGCTTCGGCGACCGCGCCGCCAGTAGAAACATTCGCCAAAACACCGTCCATCCCTGTCGACTTCGCAGACACTAAAGAGCATGAATTCCGCCTCGAATATTCGCACTCCGGCGACCAGGCGGGCGGCGGAGTCACTCTCAAGTGGCAAGCTCCTGCCCAGGCGCAACTCGACGAAGCAGTGGCTCGCGCTAAGGAAGCCAGCGTCGTAATCGCTTTTGTCGGCCTCTCGCCGCAGCTTGAGGGCGAAGAGATGCGCATCAAAATTCCCGGCTTCGACGGTGGAGATCGCACCAGCCTCGACCTGCCTGCACCGCAGCAGAAATTGCTCGAGGCCCTCGCCGCAACCGGTAAGCCGCTTATTGTCGTCTTGCAGAGCGGCAGCGCCGTCGCGCTCAATTGGGCCAATGAACATGCGGCCGCCGTGCTCGAAGCCTGGTACCCCGGCGTCGAGGGTGGAAACGCCATCGCCCGCACCCTCGCCGGCCTCAACAATCCCGCTGGTCGCCTGCCCGTAACGTTCTACGCCTCGTTGGACGGCCTGCCTGCATTTACCGACTATGCGCTGAAAGGCCGCACCTACCGCTACTTCACAGGCAAACCGCTTTGGGGCTTCGGCTACGGGCTTAGCTATTCCACCTTCAAGTACGGCCCGGTCAAGCTTTCGTCCGCGACCGTCAAGGCCGGAGAACCGCTGACCGCCACCGTATCCGTAACCAACACCGGCACCAAGAGCGGCGACGAAGTAGTCGAGGCTTACCTCAAGACTCCGCAGGAGGGCGGCCCGGTTCATTCGCTGGTCGGATTCGAGCGGGTAACCATCGCCGCCGGAGTGACGAAAGAAGTCACAATCAAAATCAATCCGCGCTCCCTCTCGAGCGTCGACGATCAGGGCAACCGCTCCATCCTCGCAGGCAAATTCACCCTCACCCTCGGCGGCGCGCAACCGCAGGAGACACAATCCAAATCAGAAGCCGGCTTCACCGTAACCGGTTCCGCACCACTGCCCAAGTAGGCAACAAGCGGGCGGACTCCGCCACTAGTCCGCCCGCCAGAGTAGGGTCGAAGTTTTGCGACTTGAACTGCGCCAACTTGATGACTAACCCTGTTTTTGAAACGGCATAGTTTGTAGCTTTGCTAAATCGTCCTTTGAATCAACAACACGGCTATACCGTCAACCACCCGCGCGCGGCCCCGTCGAACATAAGCCCTCTATACAACCTCATTCCACCTGATATTTGCAGACTATTTCCCGACAATGACTATCCTTGATTGTGAACAGATTCTTACGGACCGTCAGGCCGTCCACGTCGTGTTCGAGACCGCTAGCCGTCGTCCCTTATCTGCAAACTCGCGGGAAGCGCCGCTAACCTCATTCGTTAGACGACTCTGCGGCTAACACCTTCACCTAGACGACTTTAGACGTTGGGAGTGACGGCAATTAGATGAAAACAAATGACTTCCATCCAGAGTAGGGGTGGGGGTAGGGGTGGACCAGGTGCCCTGGAAGCAGATGTCTAGCGACGTTCAGTCGCAGCATAAAAGCGACATCCGCCTATTCCGCCACGCCCCCCGGTGACCGACATCACACGCCCCGCCCACCCCCCTACGAAATAATTTCTACGTATGACGATCCACCTGCCTGCGCGTATGGTGGTATTTATCCCTGCATCCAATCCCGCCCACCTACTATGGAGGCACATTGCTGTTAGGCATTCTCAGAGAAAAATCTTTTGGCGAGACGCGCGTCGCTCTCCTGCCCGACAATTTGAAAACCCTTCTCGCCCAAGGCATTACGGTTTCAATTGAATCAGGCGCAGGCATCTCAGCCGCCGCGTCAGACGCCGACTACATAGCAGCGGGCGCGACCATAACCGCCGATCGCAGCGACCTACTCACCACGTCCGATGTCATTCCTGTGGTCAACGCACCCAGCGCCGCCGACCAGGCGCTGCTCAAGTCTGGAGCGGTCATCATCGGCTTTCTCAAGCCCCTCGAGGCGCCTGCCGATCTTGTAACCGCTATCGCGCTGCATGTAACCCTCTTCAGCATGGAACTGGTGCCTCGCATAAGCCGCGCGCAATCAATGGATGCGCTCTCGTCTATGGCCACGGTTGCCGGCTACAAAGCTGTCATCGATGCCGCCGGCAGCTTGCCGCGCCTCTTTCCCATGCTCATGACCGCGGCAGGTACGATTCCGCCGGCGCGCGTTTTCGTCATCGGCGCTGGCGTCGCCGGTCTGCAGGCTATCGCTACCGCCCGCCGTCTCGGCGCCGTCGTTGAAGCCTACGATGTGCGCGCCGCTGCTGGCGAACAAGTGCGCTCGCTCGGCGCCAAGTTCCTTGACGTTGACCTCGGCGGCATCAGTGCTGAAGGCGGAGGAGGCTATGCCGCCGAACTCAGCGAAGAAGCCCTCGACCGCGGCCGTGATTTAATCACCCGCACCGCCGCACACTCCGACGTCATCATCACCACTGCACAGGTGCCCGGTCGTCCCGCACCGCGTCTCATTCGCCGCGCCGCCATCGAGGCTATGCGCCCCGGCTCGGTGCTGGTCGATCTCGCCGCGCCTGCTGGCGGTAATTGCGAACTCACTCGCCCCGGCGTCACGCAAACGCTCAACGGAGTCACCCTCATGGCGCCGATGAACCTGCCCGCAGAGGTGCCCGTCCACGCGAGTCAGCTCTATGCGCGAAACATTCTCAACTTCCTGACGCTGATTTTAAAAAAAGGCGAACTCAACATCGACCTTGCCGACGAAGTATTGGCCGGAGCATGCGTTGCTCATCAAGGCAGCCCGGTTAATCCGCGCGTTGCCAAGCTGCTTGAATCGGCACACGCGATTGGCTAGGCGACTCGATAACTCACTAACTACCAGATAAGGAATCATGAATCCCGCCGTCCTCATTGCTTCGATCTATGTCTTCGCGCTCGCCGCGTTCCTTGGCTACCAGGTCATCAGCCGCGTGCCGCCGCTGTTGCACACGCCGCTGATGTCCGCCACCAACGCCATCTCCGGTATTTCCCTCATCGGCTCGCTCGTGCTAGCCGGGGCTGCACACTACCCGCTGTTCGCGCACATCCTCGGATTCGTCGCCGTCACCACGGCTACCATAAACGTGGTCGGCGGGTTCGGCATCACCGATCGTATGTTGAAAATGTTTGGCAAGCGCAAGGCCGACGTCAACACCGCGCAGAAATCCGCCTCGGGGGTGTCGAAGTGACCTTGTCCACTTACTTCATGGAAGCGACCTACCTCATCGCCTCCATCCTTTTCGTGCTGGCGCTCAAGGGCATGTCGCACCCTGAGACAGCGCGCCGCGGCATGTTCCTCGCCGAGAGCGGTATGTTCGCCGCCATCGTCGGCACCTTGGTCGGCGCGCACATCGTCACCTGGGTTTGGATCATCGCCGGCCTCACCCTCGGTTCCATCATCGGCGCTTGGATGGCCATCTCGGTCCCCATGACCGCGATGCCGCAGCGGACCGCGCTTTCCCATGCATTCGGTGCATTGGCCGCAGCGCTGGTCGGCGTTGGCGAGTTCCTGGTTCACTCCAGTGAAATGCCCATCGTCATGCGTGGTGCGCTGGGATTTGAAGTCATGCTTGGCGCGCTCACCACCACCGGCTCACTCATCGCCGCCGGCAAACTGCAGGGCGTCATTCACGGCAAGCCTATCCAATTCAAAGGTCAGAACGCGATCAATCTCCTGATCTTTTTGACCATGGCATCCTGCTTCGTTATCTTTTGCATGCATCCTGACAACGCCGTGGTCTTTTACATCATGCTCGGCCTGGCGTTTGTCTTCGGTGTCATGATCGTCATTCCCATTGGCTCGGCCGACATGCCGGTAGTGATGTCGCTGCTCAATTCCTATGCCGGCCTCGCCGCTGCAGCCACCGGCTTCGTGCTCGGCAATAATGTGCTGATCATTGCCGGTACGCTTGATGGCTTCTCCGGCTTCATTCTTTCGGTCCTGATGTGCAAGGCGATGAACCGCTCCATCACCAACGTGCTGTTCGGCGGCTTCGGCTCTGTAATCGCCGAAGCGAGCACCGACACCGGCGGCGTGATGCGCGAAATCAGTCTCGACGACGCTGCAATGCAACTTGCCTTTGCCAATCGCGTCGTCTTCGTTCCCGGTTACGGATTAGCGACGGCGCAAGCACAGCACGCGGTGCGCGAACTTGGCGAGTTACTCGAATCGCGCGGGGTCACGGTGAAATACGCGATCCACCCCGTTGCAGGCCGCATGCCAGGCCACATGAACGTCCTTCTGGCCGAAGCCAACGTTCCCTATTCGTCGCTTTATGAAATGGAGCAGATCAATCCGGAGTTTCCGTCGACCGATGTCGCCGTCGTCATCGGTGCCAACGACGTCGTGAACCCCGACGCACGCGACAATCCCAAGTCGCTTATCGCCGGCATGCCGATTCTTGAAGTGGATCGCGCCAAAAGCGTGATCGTGCTCAAGCGTGGACAAGGTCGCGGCTTCTCAGGCCTCGAGAATCCCCTCTTCTTCAAGCCATGTACGTCGATGCTTTACGGCGACGCTAAATCAAGCCTGGCCCATCTGGCGCAGGCCGTACAGCACGTATAGGCAAAATAAATCTGCCGCATCGCGATGATGGCCTGCAGACATTAGCTCACACCAAAAAATCGGCGACGAGAGTGTCACCTCTCGCCGCCACCGGTTTGACATCAACCGCATCTGCTCTCTGCTAACCTTGCGTTTTTAAAATCCTGCTACTGTATCGCCCCGACTGCGGGCGCATGCTGGGGGCCGTCCGTCTCAGGGCCGCTATCAAGCATTCCCTGAGGGCCGCCGGGCGGGGGAGGCGTCATTTGTTGATCGCCGCTGCCGCCGCTGCGCCGCGGACGTCTCGGTCCAAAATCACGCCGCATCCCATCGCGATGCATCCCTTCATGGTTGGCGCGGAATTCCTGCACCTGCTTCCACTGTTCCGGCGTCAATTTGCCGCGGAGCGCAAACAGAAAACGAGCGTTCGCTTTTTCCAGTTCGGCGCGCGCCTGCGCAAGTTTGTCGATCTGCCCAAGAATCTCATTCTCATTTGGCTGATCGCTTCGCATCATGGGCTCCATCTCTAGTTCTGCCTTGTCCACATTGGCGCGCAGGTCGATTAGCTTCTCGCGATGTTGCAGCAGAATGTCGTCCATGGCCTTGCGTTGATTCTCGGTCAGCTTCAGCTTCTCCACAATCTCCGGCTTGTTCCACCAATGACCATGATCACCATGAGGTCCGAGAGCTCGCTCCATCGGGGGCTTGTGGTCGCCGAATCCTGGATCGCCTCCAGGCACCTGCGCTCCTACAAACCCCGCTGTCGAAAGGGCAACCAATGCCGTCGCTATCCGTACTGCTAGTGAAACCTTCATGTGTTCCTTTCTCTGCTGCTGGGCAACTCGCCCGCGCTTATCTCGTTGCGTCGTTCTCGTCTTCAGCCATCAACGAAGCCAGCGGCTCCATCGCATTGGGAACCTGTCTTGACACAGCACTGTCAACCTTCGCCAGCAGATCCTCTTCTTCGCGAGCGCGCTCCGCTGCCAGTTGACTACGTTGTTCGGCCTGCCGCACTGCTGCGACCCGGGCCTGCTCTTGCTCACGATAGTGCTCATACATACCGCCGGAGACAGACCCTGCAAACACCACGCATCCGAGCGCCCAACCGGCAGCAGCTCTCCACGTCCTGCGCACCACCATTTCGTGCGCCGTGCGCGGTCGGCTCATCATCGCGCTACTCCATGCATCGACGCTGGCCTTGAAGTTGCCGAGCGATGCGCGCAACTCAGCCTCCTGCGCGTCCAATCCCTTCCCTTCCCACTCTTGCGAAGACTCTGATGACTCAGATTGATTCTTGTGTTTCATTGCTTTCTCCCCATCTCCGTGCGCACCCTGCCCAGCGCCCGCGAAAGATGCGCCTTGATCGTACCTTCGCTGAGACCTGTCGCCACTGCGATCTCTTTCAACTCAAGTTCTTCTACATAGCGCAGCAGGAAAACGGTTCGCTGCCTCTCGCTCAATCCTTCAACCGCGCGCCAGACATCCGCCACCTGTTCCCGTGCAAGCATCTTCTGCTCAACTGAACGCTCCCCGCTTGGCAGCCAGTCGCTGGCTTCATCGAGATCAACCGAGTTGGTTTGCGTATGCCGCCAAAACTGCATCCGCCGATTCCGCCAGTGGTCCTTCTGCAGGTTGATCGCGATCCGCATCAACCAGGTCATCGCGCTCGACTCGCCGCGAAAACTCGCCCAGTGGCGGTGTGCCTTCAGGAAGCAATCCTGGGTCAGTGTTTCTGCCAGGTCCACGTCCCGCGTCGATGACAGCAGAAACCTGAAAATCTGCGCCCGATGGCGGGCAACAACGCCTGCAAATTCCTCTGCGGCACTCTCATCCGCCGTGGCCATGCTGATCGGTTCCAATGCTGTGCAGGCTGCCATCACTCAGGTAGACGTCTGCTTTGCAGGCAAGTTTACAGGGCGCGCACCATTTCTCGGCAATCGCATCGCGAATGCGCATCCATGATTTATTCTGCACACTAGAAAGTCGCCGATATGCTGCTCCAATCACTCCGTGAACAGGTCGTTGAAGCCAATCGTGAGATCGCGCGCCGCGGCCTCGCTCCCCATACCTTCGGCAATGCCAGCGGCATCGACCGTTCCGGCAGCCAACCCCTCATTGTGATCAAGCCCAGCGGAGTGGATTACGCCAGCCTCACCCCCGCCGACATGGTCGTCACCGACCTCGATGGCAAAATCGTCGATGGCCGCCTTCGCCCCTCCAGTGACCTCGACACCCACACCTTGCTTTATCGCGAATTCCCCCAGCTTGGCGGCATCGTCCATACTCACTCAGAGTTTGCTACCGCCTGGGCTCAGGCTGGACGCTCCATTCCATGTCTCGGCACCACCCACGCCGATTATTTCCATGGCCCGGTTCCCGTCACTGACCCGCTAAGCGCCGAAGAAGTAGCCGAAGCCTACGTTCGAAATACCGGTGCGGTCATCGCCAGGCTCTTCAAGCGTCAAAAATTAGATCCCGTGGCCCTACCTGGGGTACTGGTCTGCGGGCATGCTCCCTTCGCCTGGGGCCCAACCCCGGCCGCTGCAGTGGAACACGCGGACGTTCTTGAGTACATCGCCCGACTGGCCTTCCGTACCATGCTGCTAAATTCATCGATTATCAGCCTCCCTGCCCACGTCAGCGAATATCATTTCCTTCGCAAGCATGGACCGGCTGCCACCTACGGCCAGCTAGCGTCCCCGCGCTCACTCAAGACCCATAAGCCGCCTACCACTGAATCTCCCGTTTTCAATAAGCCTCTACTCTTCGCAATATCTGGCCTATTGTTTTCTGCATTATTTGCTTCTAAACAGTATTTAGAAGCAGACTTACCCCCGCCGAAACCGTCTCTAGAGTGAGCAATATCAAGCAGCTTCACCCATTTATGGCCGATATATGCATTTTTGCGGGCTTGGCAGCCGACGTGCTTACTGATATGAGTTAGGTCCCCATGGAGACGAGTCTCTTCAATCGCTTGCAGGCGACACTGCTGGCCGTGGCTACGGTCGGATTGGTGCTACTTGCGGTATTGAATTTCCGGCAGGAAAGCCAGTTCCAACAGCCCTACGACGGCGTTTGGTGGAGCGAAGCCCCAACCGGAACGGGCCTTATCGCCCAGAAGGTGCTGCCGGACAGCCCCGGCCACTTCGCCGGCATTCGCGACCACGATCTGCTTACGGCGGTGAACGACTCCCCGGCCTCCCACATGTCCGACCTCGACCGCGCCTTGTATCGCACTGGCGTCTACGGCAAGGCCAACTATTCTATTACCCGATCCGGGATCCCTCTCGACACTCCAGTGGTAGTCATTCCCGAGCCCCCAGATCGCAGCCTGCAAGAGGCTCTGCGCTTCATCGGCCTCATTTACCTTGCGATCGGCATCTATGTTCTGTTCCGACGCTGGACCGCGCCGCGTGCCACCCACTTCTACCTGTTCTGCCTGGTTTCTTTTGCCTACAACGCGCTCAAATACACCGGCCAATGGAACATGGTCGACAAGACCGTCTTCTGGGCAAATCTGCTGGCTGAGTCGCTGCAGCCGGCACTGTTCCTCCATTTTGCATTGAGCTTCCCCGAGGAACGACTTAAGGGCGTGGGACGTCGCTGGTTATTGCCGATGGTCTACGCGCCTGGCGTCTTCCTATTCGGTCTCTGGATCGTCGCTTTTAACCGTTGGCAAGCGACCGGCGTGCTCAAGCATAAGCTCGATCAGATCGGCACCGGCTATGTGGCCGCTTTCTACGTGCTGGCAGCCGTCCTCTTCCTGCACAGTTATAGCCGCGCCAATACGCCTCTGCTGCGCCAGCAATTGAAGTGGCTCACCCGCGGCGCACTGCTTGCGGTCTTGCCCTTCACCCTGCTCTACGCGATTCCATTCCTCCTTGACATCCGCATGCCAGGGCCGTTGACCAAGCTGGCCGGTCTGTCCCTTGTGTTCCTGCCCCTGACATTCTGCTGGGCCATCATCCGCTATCGCTTGATGGACACGGATCTGATATTCAAGCGCGGTGTTGCCTACACGCTGGCCACGGCGTTGCTGCTCGGCGGATATTTTGGCGTCATCGCCCTGACCGCCGAAATCGCCCACCAGCGTTTGCCTGAGGCAATTCGCGAATGGGCATTGGTCGTCGCTATTCTTGTGACTGCCGCGATCTTCGACCCATTAAAGCGCAGGCTGCAAGGGTGGGTAGACCGCGCATTCGACCGTCAACGCTATGACTATCGCAAGGCCCTGGTTGAATTTGGCCGCGGCCTCAGTTCTGAAACCAACCTCGACGCCCTGCTCGCTTCCATCGTGGAGAGGTTGCCGCGCACCATGCTTGTCGCCCGTGTCGCCATCTTTTTGGCCGAGCAGCCTTCGGGCCTGCGACTGGCCGCCTCCCACGGGCTCCCCTCCGAAGCCACCGCCGCGCAAACTCGTCTGGGTCAGCGCAAACTCGCGCTCGGCTTTCTCGACTTTGATCGCGCTTCAGACCATTCGCATATATTCCTCGAAAACGCGCAGCAAGCCCTGCATCTGCCCCCCGATCAGCAGCGCACCGCCTCGCTGCTCGACTTGAACTACTACCTTCCCTGTCGCGTGCAGGATGGAGCGGCGACCCGCACCATCGCCGTGATTGGTCTCGGCCGCACCCTCGGCGGCGATTTCCTCTCCAGCGAAGATGTAGAGTTGCTCGAGTCCCTCGCCAGCTACATCGGCATTGCGCTCCAGAACGCCAGCCTCTACGCGCGTCTTCAGGATAAGATCAGCCAGTTCGAACGCCTGAAGGAGTTCAACGAGAACATCGTTGAATCAATCAACGTCGGTATTCTCGCTCTCGACCTCGACGACCTCATCGAAAGCTGGAACGCGCAGATGGAAGCCATGTATGCCGTAAGCCGCGCCGAAGCGCTCGGTCAACCGGTCAAGGACGTCTTCCCGCCTGAATTCATCTCTGCGCTCGACGGCTTCCGCGACCAATCCGGCGTGCATCACCTATACAAATTTCCGCTCACCACGCGCGCCGGCGAGCAGCGCACCGCTAACATCGCGATCGCTCCATTGCTTTCTCGCGACTTCGTGGTCGTGGGCCGCATCATCCTGGTCGACGACATCACCGAACGCGTATCGCTTGAGACACAGCTCGCCCAAGCTGACAAGCTCAGTTCAATTGGCTTGCTCGCCGCCGGCGTGGCGCACGAGATCAATACTCCCCTGGCCGTCATCTCGTCCTATGCACAGATGCTCTCGAAGCAGATGAAGGGCGACACCCGCATCGGTCCAGTGCTCGAAAAAATTACTCAGCAAAGTTTTCGCGCTTCTGAAATTGCCAACGGCCTGCTGAATTTCTCGCGGACGTCAACCACGGAGTTTCGCGAAACTAATTTGAACCAGGTTATCCGCGACACACTATCGCTGCTTGAGCATCAGTTCAAAACTGCACAGATCGAAGTCGATATGGCCCTGTCCGATTCCCTTCCCTCCATCCACGGCAACCCGGGAAAGCTGCAGCAGGTCTTTCTCAATCTGCTCTTGAATGCCAAGGAGTCCATGCCCGGCGGCGGACGCCTGCGCGTTGCAACCCTTGCCAATGGCCATGTCGAAGCGACTGTCGCGGACTCCGGCTCAGGCATCGCGCCCGAACATCTCAAGCGCATCTACGATCCCTTCTTCACCACCAAGACCATGCCGCGCCCTGGCGAGCGCCGTGGCACCGGCTTAGGCTTGTCCGTCTCGTACGGCATCATTCAAGAGCACGCCGGCAAGATTCATGTCGAGAGCTCCATCGGAGCCGGCACAACCTTCCACCTTGAGTTTCCGCTGTTAAGGAAGTCTGTACATGTCTGAGGTCTATCAGCCGTTGAATCTTTCTGCTTCCGCATCCGCGTTTTCGGGTAGCTCTACCAATGCCAGCATCCTCGTAATCGATGACGAAGCGGCCATTCGCGAATCGCTTGAAGTTCTGCTGACACTGGAAGGCTACACCGTCAAGATGGCCAACGACGGTGAACAGGGATTGCGCACTCTCGAGCTTGAAAACTTTGACTTGGTGCTTCTAGACCTTGCGTTGCCCGGTCAGAGCGGCCTTGAATTGCTGCCCCAGATCAAAGAACGGCAGCCGGAAACACCGGTCATCATGATCACTGCGTACGGTACTGTAGACAACGTCATCGAAGCGGTGCGCGCCGGCGCGGACAATTTCGTTCAGAAGCCGTGGGACAACGAAAAGCTGCTTGCCGATATTCGCTCCGCGGTTGCCCGCTACAAGGCTGAAGAAGAAAACCTGCAGCTTAAGCGCACCTTAAAGCAGCGCTACAACTTTGCCAACATAGTGGGCAAAAGCGAAATTATGCTGCGCGTTTTCGATCTCGTGGCCCAGGTCGCTCCGAGTCGTTCGACCATTTTGATTCAAGGTGAAAGCGGCACGGGCAAGGAGCTGATCGCCAAAGCCGTGCATGCTAATTCGCCGCGCAAAGACAGGCCTTTCGTTCCCATCAATACGGGAGCCATGCCCTCGGAACTGCTTGAGTCCACGCTCTTCGGCCACGTCAAGGGCGCATTCACTTCCGCAGTCGCATCTAAAAAAGGCTTGTTTGAAGTAGCCAATGGCGGCACGCTTTTCCTCGATGAAATCGGCACTATGGGCATGGATACGCAGGCAAAAATTCTGCGCGTCTTGCAAGATCGTCGCTTCATGCACCTCGGCGGCATCCAGGAAATTCAAGTAGATGTGCGCATTATCGCGGCCACCAACATCGACTTGCGCCAGGCGGTGCGCGACGGCCGCTTCCGCGAAGATCTTTTCTATCGCCTCAACGTGATCACCGTCGATTTGCCGCCGCTGCGCTCGCGCCGTGAAGACATCCCCCTGCTGGTTAACCACTTCCTCGAGTTCTACGCCAATGAAAATGGTCTGGCGCCGCGCCGTCTATCCGCGGACGCGTTGCGCGCATTAGTCGATTACGAATGGCCGGGGAATGTGCGCGAACTTGAGAATTCCATTGAACGGGGCGTGGTGCTCTCGTCAGGTCCGGTGATCGGCTCCGACCTTCTGCCTGGCCACATTACCGGCCGCAGTTTCCAGGATGCGCTGCTTGAGCACAACCCCAACGCCTCACTCTTCGACATTCTTGAGGACATCGAGCGCCGCATCATCATTGAGAAACTCGAGCGCTGCAACTGGAACCAGACCGACGCCGCCGAGCAGTTTCACATCCCACTCTCGACTCTCAATCAAAAGATCAAGCGCCTAAACATCGAAATCCGGAAACGCGGACGGGAGTAATAGCAGCGCGGTCGTTACGGCGACGCTCCTAATCTTTCTGAAACTTCTACCTACAAGCAATATCATTCTGACCGCAAATATCATCGTCCTAAACGCAAAGTTGTCATCCTGATCAAAGCCGAAGGACCTGCGGTTGTTCTTCCTTTCGCATCGGCCTCTAAGCATCAGCCTCACTCAGCGGTTCATCTTTCGTTTCTAACCTCTCAAGATGTCATCCTGAGCGAAGTCGAAGGACCTGCGGTTGCTTTTCCTTTTCCATCCGCCTCAGCTCTCAGTGCCGCGATGCCCTTCCTGCTCGGGCACCAACTTTCAAGCACCGCCCTCAAACGAAAACACACGCCACCATTCGCCGTCTCTTTCAACGCGTATCGCGTCGACTGCCTTCCCCGTGAACGCCGCGATCGCACACTCCCAAAAGCGCCAAGCGCCATCATTCGATTCCATCACGCGCACTTCCCATCGCCCCGGAAACATTCGCCAAACCTGGTGCGCAGCATCAGTTCCAATTCCCCGCTTGCGAAAAGCACGGGCCACGAAGAACTCCGCAACGTCCCACACACTCGCGTCACCAGAAACCTCCGATCCTCGCTGGACCAACGCAAATCCCGCCCACTGGTCATCTACACGCAGCAGGAACGCATGCCGTCCCTCCTCGCTGAAGTAAAGCGGCAGCTTTTTGTATACAAATTGGCCATCCGCCTCAACCTCAATGCGATAAAACGCGCTGAAATCCTGCGCATACAACTCAAGCAGACCGGCAAGCACCGCCTGGTGTTCCGGTGCGGCGGGAATCACTTCAACCTGTCTCAAGGTTGCTCCCGTGCAATGTCCCACATCGGAAATTCCTCATGCCCTGGTCCTACCAACGGCTTCTCGCCATTTCTTCAAAAACATTCTCAACTCATCCGGCGGACGCAGCCAAACCGCGGCTGCGGTCTCACGCCATTCATGCCGCACCAGCACGCTCATGTGCGCCGCTTCAGCCTGGTTGACGGCGCGGAATGCGGCTTCGTCGGTGAGGTCGTCTCCTAAATATGCCAATGGCTTATCCCTTCCCGCCTCTTCAATGATCGCCTCGACAGCGCCGCCCTTGTCGCGGCCTACGCGCAACTCAATTCCCGCTTCAAAATCCAGTAGTGAGAGTCCATCCATCTGTGCGAGAGGTTCAAACAATGCACGCGTCTTGCGCTCGATGCTAAGCGCCTGTCGATGCGAATGACCGCGCCAATGCATAACCGCCGCATTGGCCTTGTCTTCGAATAATCCGCCAAATGCATTACGCCTTAGCTGTTCGCGAACACGATCCAATTTTTCGCGCGCAGATTCGGATGGCTCTTCCAATTCACGCCGCCCATCTTCGTAGAGCCGCTCTGCCCCATGCAGACCCCACACTTCAACAGGTGCAGCTAGCCTCAACATAATGGGTATCTCGCTCGCGGGGCGCCCAGTAATGACGGCCATCCGCGTGCGGCCTTGGCGCTGAATGTCCTGAAGCAGTTCACGCACGCCTGCCCATGGCCGCGCCGTGAACCGATCGACGCGAAATCCCGCCAGGGTGCCGTCGTAGTCAAGTAACAAAAGTGGACGGCCGTTTCCCGTAAATGAAGAGAAAAATTGTTCCAGCTTTTCTGATGCCTCAGAGGTCAACCACTACTCGCTTTCTATGCCATTTTCCGATGAGCGCCCGATGATAATTGCTCATTGGCAGGCCCGCCAGCGCGCGACTCCGCCTCGTCTGCATCTTCGAGCCGAACTTCGCGCAGGTCACCCAGCACCATTGCTGCCCAGCGGTAAATGTTGTGCTCCATCACTTGTCGTCGCATCTGTTGCATGCGCTCTCTACGGTCGGCGCGAGACATCTCTATTGCGCGGTGCATGGCTTCGGCCACTCCCGCAATGTCGTACGGATTTACGATCAGAGCGTCGAGCAGCTCTACCGCCGCACCGGTGAATTTACTCAACACCAGCACGCCGTCTTCATCATCGCGCGCGGCAACAAATTCCTTGGCCACTAGATTCATTCCATCGTGCAGCGAGGTAACCAGGCAAAGATCGGCGGCACGATACCAGCGATTCACTTCTTCATGATTGCAATGGCGATCGATCAGCACAATCGGCTTCCACCGGGCGGTCTGATAACGCATGTTGATGCGCCGTACCTCTTCATCTACGCGCCTGCGCAGATTCACATAGCTGGGAATCCGCGTGCGACTGGGCGCAGCGATCTGTACCATCGTCAGACGTTCCCGGTGCCAAGGATGCTTGTCGAGCAATTCTTCAAGCGCCAGTAGACGCTCCACGATTCCCTTGGTGTAATCGAGGCGGTCAACGCCTATTGCCAGACTCTCGGCCCGCACCCCGAACTCCGTGAGCAGAGTGTTGCGCTCAGCGGCGCGATCGGGGTCGTTGTCAGAAGTGACCGCTCGCAACGGCACCGCGCCGCTAAAGGCAACGCTCACCGGATAGGGACGCACCATGGTCGTATGTCCGTGACGGCGTGCGGTCATGTGTTCGCGATCCGTGCGTGACTCGAGCACGCGATCGACCGTCGACAAAAAATTATTGCAATGCAGCGGGATATGAAAACCGATCAGGTCCGCTCCCAGCAATCCATCCAGCAATTGCGCCTGCCACGGGCAGATGCCAAATGCTTCTGGATTCGGCCATGGAATATGCCAGAAAATGGCCACCCGCGCATCCGGCCGCGCCGACTTGATTAGCCGCGGCAGCAAGGCAAAGTGGTAGTCCTGCACAAACACCAATGGATCGACGCTGTCTTTCATCTCTTCGACCACTGCATTGGCAAAGCGCTCGTTGATGAGTTGATAACTCTCCCAATCGGTTGCGCGAAAGATCGGCCGCGTATGCGCGATGTGACATAGGGGCCACAAGCCTTCATTTGCAAAACCGTCGTAGTAACTTGCCTCCTCTTCAGGGGAGAGCCATACCCGCCGCAGCGTATATCTGGGATCATCGGGCGGTACTCTCAGGCGGTCAAACTTATCGACATTTTGTGCGTCTGCATTGCCGCTGCCGCTCGCCACCCAGACTCCATCGCAGGCGCGCAGCACCGGCTCGATCGCTGTCACCAGGCCGCTCGGTGGAACCAGGCAAACCGTCTCCTTACCCTGGCGCACATGGATGTACGGCTCGCGATTTGAAACGACAAAGATGCGCCCGTTGCTGGAATGGTTCCGCATGTGGACGGCCAGCCGTTCGGCAGTCCAATAATGCTCGCCCGCGTCGCGCAGACGTGCCTCGGCAGCGGCGGCGGCGCGTGCGGCAATCAGGTTCTCCGCCATCGTTTCGACTTCGCGGGCAATGGGGCTGAAAATGCTCAGCTCAAATGCCCCCGAACCGACGTTCTTGTCGAAGTGGCCCATGCGCATCCGGCGCAGCCGTTCCGCCACGCGCGTCAAAGGACGCATCAGGAACCAGCGCACCATCAGGAAAGTAACCCCCACAATCAGCACAACTGTCGCGGCGATGCGCAAAAAACTGTGCCGCCACAAATCGTTTGATTGGTCGCGGATGTATCCGGTATCAATCAGGATGACCAGTGCGCCTTCAAGTCGATTGCCATCATGGAGGGGGAAAACCTCTTCGAGCCACTGCTGATCTCCGGTACGCCCAAATGAGCTGACAACCGCTCCTTTTTTCAGAGAGCGTTGCACGGGGGAAGTGGCCAGTGACTGGAACATCGGCCGGCGAAGAGCCTGAAAAATCGCCGGAACCCCAGCCGCAGCCACCATCTGCCCGGCAGGGTCAAAAATTCCTACACCGAGGGCGCCAATTCTAGCCTTGGTTTGCTCGACCATGTAAGGAAGTTGGGCCGCATTCCCGTCCCCTAAAGCGCGCTCAAAATCGGGCTGAATGCTGGGACCCATCCACATTGATGTTTGCTCAAGTTGTTGACGCAGAACATGCTTACGGGCCAAAACCTCAAAGTAAGTCGAAGTGATGGAGACCAGCGTTACGCCTGCAATGAGAGCGAGAATCAACCGCAAGCGAAACGACTGCATAGATCTCCCTTTGAGTTGCTAGTTAGATGCAAAACCTTAAGAAACGACCGCTTACGGGGAGAAGAGCAACAAAAGCTCTTTCTGAACTGTATAAGGTCTCACGTGTCTCAATGCGAAATTCTAAACCGGAAGGGAAGCACATTTCTTAAAATCAAGCACCGAGCAGCGTCGACAGACCACGCACGTTGCCCTCATGCGCTATTCTGTCGAAGAGAGCGCGTCTCGCTTCACCCTGCAAGTCCTGACGCGGCAAACACATGCCATTCGAAAAAATTGAGAAAACCGCGAAAGAGGTTGTACTCACGTTGCAGGAGTATTCCCTGTTTGCCTACCGCGGCGCCACCAACATTTTTCGACCGCCGATCTACTGGACGGATTTTCTGTCGCAAGCCGACATCATCGGCGTCGGCTCAACCTCTATCGTACTGCTTTCTGGCTTCTTCACGGGCGGCGTGCTCGCCCTGCAGTCGGCTTCGACGCTATCGCAGTTCGGTGCCGCCGCCATCACCGGCCGATTTGTGAGCATGTCAATGATCCGCGAATTGGGCCCCGTTCTCACCGGCATCATGGTATCCGGCCGTAATGCGTCCTCGATGGCCAGCGAACTCGGCTCCATGGTAGTCACCGAGCAGATAGACGCCATGCGCGCCCTTGGGGTCGACCCAATCCGCAAACTGGTTACGCCGCGTATCTTCGCATGCGTAACAATGCTCTTTTTTCTCACCATCGTCGCCAATTTTTTCGGAATCCTCGGTGGCGCTGCGGTCACCGTCTTCATGAATCATCAAAACGGTACGCAATATTTTTCAATGGCTTATGAATATCTGCATTTCCCCGACATTCTCCAAGGTCTGATCAAACCCCTGTTCTCGGGATTTATCATAGCCTCGATCGGCTGCTTTTACGGTCTGCGGACGACGGGCGGAACCCAAGGCGTGGGGCGTTCCACCATCCAGGCCGTCGTCACTTCCTCAGTCCTGATAATTTTTGTCGACTTCCTCGTAACCCAAGTCATGCTTGCCATATTCGGTTAATGACTGACGTCTCCTCCACCTCCGTCTCCCGCGAGCAGGTCGCCGCGACCGCCGCAGATCCCAGTCCGGTGCTGTCGTTTCGCAACGTCTCGATCGCTTTTGATGGACCGCCGGTGCTCGACGATATCAGCTTTTCCGTCGCCCCCGCAGAAACGCGCATTCTGCTCGGCCCGGCCGGCGTAGGCAAAAGCGTTCTGCTCAAACTGGCCAATGGACTGATGCGTCCTGACAGCGGCAACATCCACCTCTTCGGCGAGGAAATTTCGCACATCGGCGAGGAAGCCCTCTTCGCCCTGCGCGTCCGGACGGGCATGGTTTTTCAAGAGGGAGCCCTTTTCGATTCGCTTACCATCCGCGCCAACGTTGCCTACCAGTTGATTCAAGAGCAGGTGCCGGATGCTGAGATCGATTCCCGGGTAATGGAAGCACTTACGTTCGTAGGCCTGGCCGATACATTCAGCCTCTTTCCCGGCAGCCTCTCGGGCGGCATGCGGCGTCGCGTGGCGATTGCCAGGGCCTTGATTCATCACCCCGACCTGTTGCTCTACGATTCCCCGACAGGGGGCCTCGATCCGGTTACATCTACCACCATCATTGAACTGATCGTTAAACAGCGCGACGTTTACAGCACGCCGTCCCTCCTGGTTACCCATCGCCTCCAGGATGCCTTCACCATGTGCACTCACCACTACAACACCGACGAGGGCCGCATGGTTCCCCTTCCCAAAGGTGAAGTGAATCCCAATACAACATTCCTCATGATGGCAGAGGGCCGCCTCATTTTCGATGGATCTCTGCATTCACTTGTAAGCAGCCAGGACCCTTTTGTACGCGAATTTCTAGAGTAATCAAGAGACAAATTTTCTAAAGTAAGCAACAGACAAATATGCCCCCAACTCACGCAACTCGCCTCCCTACGCGGTCAGTACAACGCCGCATCATGACCCCGGTGCGGCGTGGGATGCCACGCTCAGGCGCAGCCTGTCTGCGGACAGCACTCCTACTGTCCCTGTTCCTTCTAATTCTGTGGCCCCAACACGCCGTCGCCTATTCTCTGCTAACGCATGAGCAACTCATCGATCTCACCTGGCAGGATTCGATCGTCCCTCTGCTCAAGAGCCGGTACCCGACCATCACCCCCGCCGAGCTTGAACATGCGCGCGCTTATGCCTACGGCGGCTGCGTCATTCAGGACATCGGCTATTATCCCTTTGGCGACAAGGCATTCTCAAACCTGACCCATTACGTGCGCTCCGGAGATTTCGTTGTCAATTTGTTTCGCAATGCCGGTAACGCCGACGAATTGGCCTTTGCCGTGGGCGCGCTGTCGCACTACATCGGCGACACCGTCGGCCACTCTGAAGCGACCAACCTCGCTGTGCCCATCCAATTCCCCAAGCTGCGTACCCAGTACGGCCCCGTGGTCAACTACGCCCAGGCCGAGCATCAACATGTGCAGGTTGAATTCGCCTTCGACGTTAACGAGATCGTGCGCGATCGGGTAGCGCCCCTCCGCTATCACAAGCATGTAGGTTTGGAGGTTCCCGTTCGCCAGCTCGCCCTCGCCTTTTACCAGACCTACGGACTCACCGAAGATTTCTCAGGCCGGCGGGGTCGGCGCTTCAACGTCCGCGACTATCGTTTCGCCGTACGTGCCTTTATTCCAAACATTGCTTATGCGGTCACGCTTTTACACCGACGCCACGCGCCGCCCGATCCAGACTCGCTAGCCGCCCAGCAGATCAAAACTCAAATCGCGGCCCTGGCAATTCAGAATGACTGGCATGCCTATCGCCAAAGAGCCAGCATCGGCACTTACGCATTAGCAGGACTCTTGTTGGTGCTGCCCAAGGTCGGCCCGCTCAAGCTCGCTGACGTAAAAGGACCAACTGAAGCGACCGAGGCCGACTACCTGCACAGCGTCGCTCACTCGACCGATGCTCTGCGACGAATGCTGGCTCGCTTCACTCCGCCCCCGGCCACTCGATCGACAGCGGCCAGTGCAGCTGCAGCCGATACCCAAGCCCAGCCGTCACCATCGCATCCCCTGCCCGCAAACCCTAAAGCCAGTCAGCTTGTGCCGCGTGAATCGAATAGCGCACGTCATCCGCTCTCGAATCGCGACCTCGATACGGGACGCGTGGTGCAGCCTGGCGGCTATCCGCTGACTGACTCGACCTATGCCGACCTGCTGCACAACCTCACGCGCCAGCCCGCCCAGCCGATCCCGCCCGGCATTAAAGAGGACGTGCAGAGCTATTACGCAAACCTCGACCTGCCCATCACCACCAAGAAAAATCCTGCGGTCTGGGCCCAGGTGCAAGCTGACCTCACCGTCCTCAACGGCATGCCCACCAGCAACGCTCCTGAGCCGTATCCAACCTACGGTGAAGACACCGACAGCGAAGAGTAAACCCAAGCAGGCCCGATCCACTCCACGAATTTGATGCCGTAAAAAAGTCGATATGCATGGTTCGCTGATTCTGCCTGACCCTGCATCCACTTCGCTCAGGGAAATGTGCATCTGGCCCGGGCCATGTCATCACTTCAAACCATCGCAGATCCGATTGAGTCCTCAAAAGCCGCTGGCCTTCGTTACGTCACAGACGCGAAGCCCGGCATCACGCGCAAGCCGTTTCGTAAAAGCTTTCGCTACTTCGACGCGGACGGCGCATTGATCCGCGATAAGGAGACCCTGGGCCGCATCAAATCCCTCGTCATCCCGCCGGCCTGGACGCACGTCTGGATCTGCCCTCGCGCCAATGGCCATTTGCAGGCGACAGGCCGTGATGCGCGCGGCAGAAAGCAGAGCCGCTATCATCCCCGGTGGCGCGAAGTGCGCGACGAAAACAAATACGAGCGGATGAAGTTGTTCGGCCAGGTCCTGCCCACGATTCGAGAGCGAGTTGACCATAACCTCGGCATGCCCGGACTCCCCCGCGAAAAAATCCTTGCCACCATCGTGCGCCTGCTTGAGACCACCTTTATTCGCGTCGGCAATGAAGAGTACGCACGCGAAAACCAATCCTACGGGCTCACGACGATGCGCACCAAGCATGTCGATGTCGCCGGCGCCACGGTCCGTTTCAAGTTCAAGGGCAAGAGCGGCAAGCATCACGATATCGACCTCAGTGATCGCCGCCTCGCACGCATCGTCAAACGCTGCCTCGACCTGCCCGGCTACGATTTGTTTCAATACGTCGAAGACGACGGCTCGCTGCATTCCGTAGGCTCGGCCGACGTCAACGAATACTTGCGAGAGGTCTCCGGTCAGCAATTTACGGCGAAAGACTTCCGCACCTGGGCCGGTACCGTCTTAGCCTGCCTCTCGTTGCGCGAATTCGAGGCGTTTGAATCCGAAACTCAAGCGAAGAAGAATGTTGTGCAAGCTATCGCTGCAGTAGCCGAACGGCTTGGCAATACGCCTGCCGTATGCAGAAAGTGCTACGTGCATCCCGCCGTCATCGAATGCTATATGGGCGGCGAATTGTTACAGACACTCGAAAAATCTCCCGAGAAAGAAATAGCTGAAACCGCCGGCGCTCTGCGTAAAGAAGAATTGGAATTGATTCACCTTCTTGAGCACCGCATCAAAGCCGCCGCATGATATTCATGTCACTAACAGCACCCTCCCCTGCCCCTCGCGCGTCTGCTACCCTATCTTGCTGTAGCTCTATTCAGAACGGCAGGTACAACTATGGGTTTTAAGTTTCAGGGCCTCGATTTTCTTCATCTTGATGCCAGCTTTAGTGAAGACGAACTTCTCGTCCGGCGCACGGCCCGCGATTTTGTCGAAGACAACCTCATCCCCATCATCGAAGAGTGTTTTCGCACCGAGCGCTTTCCTCGCGAACTGGTGCCCGCGATGGGCGAGCTCGGCTTTTTTGGCGCCAACCTTGAGGGCTACGGCTGTGCCGGTATGTCCAACGTTGAATATGGCCTGGTCATGCAGGAACTGGAACGCGGCGACTCCGGCTTTCGCAGCTTTGTGAGCGTGCAGTCCGCGCTTGTCATGTATCCCATTTACACCTTCGGCTCCGATGAACAAAAAAATACTTGGCTGCCTGCTCTCGCCAAAGGCGAAAAGCTCGGCTGTTTCGGATTGACCGAGCCCGGCTTCGGTTCCAACCCCGGCGGCATGACCACGACTGCCCGCAAAGTCGCCAACGAATACATCCTCAACGGCGAAAAGATGTGGATCACGTCGGGAAACATCGCCGACGTTGCTGTAATCTGGGCCAAGGTTGAAGACGAAGACAACCTCGTCCGCGGCTTTCTCGTCGAAACCGATCGCCCCGGCTTTAAAGCCCATGAAGTCCACGGTAAATGGAGCCTTCGCGCTTCCATCACCAGCGGCCTCTCGATGCAAGACGTGCATGTGCCGGCGACCAATCTGCTGCCCAAGACCGGAGGCCTTAAAAGCCCGCTCATGTGCCTCAACCAGGCGCGTTACGGCATCAGTTGGGGAGCTATCGGCGCGGCCATGTCCTGCTACGACACTGCGCTGCAGTACGCCAAATGTCGCAAGCAGTTTAACAATCAGCCAATCGCCGGCCATCAACTAATCCAGGAAAAACTGGTTTGGATGCTTAGCGAAATTTCAAAGGGTCAGTTGCTTTCGCTCCACGTCGGCCGTTTGAAAGATGCGGGCACCGTCGGTCACCAACACATTTCGATGGCTAAGCGAAACAATGTCTGGATGGCCCTTGAAACGGCCCGCATGGCGCGGGACATTCTGGGTGCGAACGGCATCACCGAGGACTATCCCATCATGCGCCATATGATGAATCTCGAATCAGTGAAAACCTACGAGGGTACGCACGATATTCACGCCCTGATCCTGGGCCAGCACATCACCGGGATCGCCGCGTATTGATGAAACGAAATTGAACGACTTGCGTCGAATCAAAACAGTCTGACTCACTTCAATACAATTTCCGACAGGGATATTGTCGGCCGACAAAAGTTGCTCAACAATTAATCCCTAACATTTGAACGTCTATTGAACCGGAATTTTCCACTACCGTCGGAGTCAGGATGCAGACCTTATATAAACGCTTCAGTGTAACCATCGGTTTTGCGCTGTTGCTGACTCTCCTGGTCGCCGACGCTTTCGTCACGCGTCACCAAGTCGGTATTCAGGTTGAGACGGCCGCCTGGGTCACTCATGCGCGCCAGGTACTCCTCGAGCTGAGTGAGACTGAATCGCTCCTAAAAGACTCCGAAACCGGCCAGCGCGGCTACCTATATACAGGTGAAGAAAAATATCTAGCGCCTTACAATCGTGCCATTTCTGAAGTCGATTCGCACCTCGACACGCTGGCCAAACTGACAGCCGATAATCCCCGGCAGCAAGCGGCCATTCGCCAACTTCGCGAACAGACGCACGCCAAACTTACCGAGTTGGCGCAGACCATTTCCCTCTATAGATCCGGGCGGCCTGACGACGCCAGAAAAGTGGTGATGGCGGATATGGGCCTCAACTACATGATCAACATTCGCGCGCTCACCTCGCGGATGGAAGATGAAGAGAATCGCCTTAGTGCGATCAGTAGTCAGCGTTATGAAAAAAGTATTCTATTAACCATCGGATGCATTTATCTGGCTTGCATCCTCGCCGCGATCGGTTCAACCCTCCTCGCATATTACATCCTGCGTGAAATGCGACTTCGTGAAAAACATGCGCAGGAACTGCGCGCGCGAGCGGAATGGTTCAGAGTTACGTTGACCAGTATTGGCGACGCCGTCATCGCGACTGACGAGACGGGTTCCGTTACGTTCCTCAATCCGGCAGCGGAATCGCTCGCAGGAATTACCACGTCCTCCGCCGTGGGCAAGAACATCAAGGATATTTTCCCCATCTTCAACGAGACATCGCTCGAGCGAGTTGAGGATCCGACATCGAAGGTAATCGCAGAAGGCAAGGTCGTCGGCCTCGCGAATCACACCGTCCTGCGCAAACCCGATGGCAGCCTCACCCCCATTGCCGACAGCGCAGCCCCGATCCGCGATGCCAACAACAAGCTGATAGGCGTGGTGCTGGTATTCCGCGACGTCACCAGCGAACGCAAAACTCAGGAGATTCTGCGCAAGACCGAAAAACTCGCTGCAGCCGCACGCCTCGCGGCAACCGTGGCCCACGAAATAAATAATCCGCTCGAGGCCGTCGTCAATCTTGTCTACATCTCCAAGGGTCAACCCAATCTGCCATCTTCGGTCGTGAATCAATTGACCATGGCGGAGCAGGAGTTGGAACGCATCGCGCACATCACGCGCCAGACTCTCGGCTTCTACCGCGACTCGAATGAGCCTGAAGCGATTCAATTAGAAGGTTTGATCGAGTCTGTTTTCAAGCTCTACTCAAACAAGTTTCAAAGCAAGAAAATCAATATCGAACGCCACTTTGGCGACTGTCCGCGCATCCGCGGGGTGCAAGGCGAATTGAAGCAGGTCGTCTCCAACCTGGTTTCAAATGCAGCCGACGCCGTCACTCAGAATGGCACTATCGCTGTAACCCTGGCGTGCGTCGAAAAGCCCGACCAGACCGTCGTTCATATGATCTTTGAAGACGATGGCCCTGGCATACCCGAAGCCATACGCGAGAAGATTTTCGAGCCATTCTTCACTACCAAACAGGATGTCGGCACCGGTCTCGGTCTGTGGGTCACAAAAGAAATTATCGAGAGGCACGGCGGCACCATTGAAATAACGTCGCGCAATAGCGGATCGCATGGTGCCACCGTCGCCATCGTCCTTCCCGCCCTGCCTGCCCACCCCAAAGACAGGCTCGCCCGGCAAAGCGATAAATAGCATCGTTTTAATCGCTCCATCAAAAATGCACCATCGACAAGCCAGTTTCAATGCGGCATAGTTTTAGCCATGCATATTTTTCTCCGTTCATTTCTCAGGCTGTCTGCGTGTGCCGCTCCGCTCCTCCTTTCCATTCCGAACGCCGCGCAACAGCCTGCTGCAAGACTCGTCGTGCTCCACGCAGCGCGCCTGCTGCAGGTTGACACCGGCACAATGCTGCAGCCAGGAGAGGTGCTCATCGATGGCGAACGCATTCGCGCTGTGGCCGCTTCCGTCGAACATCCGCAAGGCGCAACAATCATCGACCTCGGCAACACCACACTGATGCCCGGGCTGATCGATGCGCACGTACATCTTTTCCTGCACCCGGGCTCTGAAGATTTGCAGACTGTAGAAGAATCGGTGCCATGGCGCACCATCCTCGCTGAACAAGCCGCGAAGGCCGACGTGATGGCCGGCTTCACTGCCGAACGCGATATGGGCACCGAGGGTGCGGGCTCGGCCGACACCGCCGTGCGCAATGCCATCGACCGTGGCCTGATTCCCGGGCCGCGCTTGCGCATCAGCGGCAACGCCATTGACATTCTCGGCGGCCACGAAGACGCCAACCGCTACAATCCCGCGCAGCATGTGCTCTCAAATGCTGACTACGCCAACTCCAGCGAACAGATCGTCGAGGTAATGCGCGCGCAACATAAAGAGGGTTCCGACTTTGCCAAAATTTATGAGACTGGTCCCGACCGGATGATCGATGGCACCCTGCGCACGCCTTACCAATACACCGAGGCGCAGATTGCAGCGGCTGTCGATGAAGGTCATCGTCTCGGCGCCCTGGTCGCCGTGCATGCCATGGGCGAGCCGGGCACGCTCTACGCCGCGCAGGCTGGAGTCGCATCCATCGACCACGCTACTCAACTCAGCGACGAAACTGTGCGCATCATGAGAGCCAAAAACATCTTCGCCGTTCCCACCTTCGCGATCTTTGAATACTTCGCTCTCCACGCCGAATCCCCGGTCACAGCCGCGCGCGAAAATGCGCTGCTCGCCTACAAGATCAGCGAATTTAAAAAGCAGGTGGCCGCGGGAGTCCCCTTCGCGGTTGGCTCCGACGTCGGCCCATTCCCCCACGGAACCCAGGCGCGCGAAATGGAGTTAATGGTCCAGTACGGCATGAGGCCCGCAGCAGTCCTGCAGGCGGACCTCATCAACGGCGCGAAGCTGCTCGGCTGGCAAGGCCAGATCGGCGAACTCAAGGCGGGATACTACGCCGACATCATCGCCGTCCCCGGTAATCCGCTCGACGACATCGCAACGCTCAATCACGTGAGTTTTGTAATGAAGGGTGGCGAGGTGATTCGCCATTGAATTTATCTCGAAGAAATCGCTGCTGCCGCCGCGCGCTTGTTGTGAATTTTCCTGATCGCCTCAACGAAGCGTCGCGGCGGCGCAGTCTGCAATGACTCTTCGACCGCCTTGCGATACCCGCCCAGGTAAATCGAATACATCACCACCAGCGCGCAACCCACCCCAAACATAAATCCGAAGCAAAGCCCCAGGATCACCGCTGGACCAAAATCTATCATTGCGCTTCCCTGCTTTCTGCGCCCGCCGCTCTAGCAGTTTCGGAACTGGTGTAGACCGAAAGCATGCACTCAAGTGGCTCTTCGATAAGAACCAGCCCCTCTTCACCAATCTAAACCGTCTACGTGTATTCCGAAATTGCTCTTAGACCGCGACAGTAAAGCTGTCTTCGCTGCGCGTCACCGCGTGGTAGAGCGTATCGCGCTCAATAGGCACGCGGCCCGCTTCAGTGATCAAGCGACACAGTTGCTTGCGCGTCATGCCCTGCGGAGTGGTAGCGCCCGCATCGTGATAAATCTTTTCTTCAACCACAGTGCCATCGAGATCATCGGCTCCGAAACGCAGCGCGATCTGCGCAATTTTAGGCGTCATCATCTGCCAGTAAGCCTTGATGTGCGGGAAATTGTCGAGCAGCAAACGGCTCACCGCAATCTGCCGAAGGTCGGTCAGTCCCGTCGTCACCGGCAGGTGGTCGAGTGCCGTATTCTCCGGGTGAAATGCCAGCGGAATAAATGTTTGAAATCCACCGGTCTCGTCCTGCAGCGCGCGCAGCTTGAGCAAGTGGTCGACGCGATCTTCATCGTTCTCGATGTGTCCGTAAAGCATCGTCGCGTTCGACTTGAAACCCATCTTGTGGGCCAGTCGCGCTGTCTCCAGCCATTCGCTGCCATCGATCTTGTGATCGCAAATAATCGAGCGCACCCGCGATGCAAAGATCTCCGCTCCGCCGCCCGGCATCGAGTCGACACCGGCCTCGCGCAGCTTCATCAGCGTCTGCTCAATGGTCAGCTTGGCGCGACGGGCAAGGTAAGCCACCTCCACCATCGTGAACGCCTTGATATGCACTTTTGGAAACCGCACCTTGAGACCGCTCACCAGGTCGAGAAAATATTCGAGCGGCAAATCGGGATGCAGCCCGCCAACAATGTGGAACTCTGTCACCGCCTCGGAGTAACCCGACGCCGCCGTTTCCCAAGCCTCTTCAAGCGCCATCGTGTAGCCGGAAGGATCGCCTTTTTTGCGACCAAAAGCGCACAGCTTGCATGCGGCTACGCAGACATTCGTTGGGTTGATGTGGCGATTCACATTGAAATAGGTGACGTCCCCATGCATCCGTTCGCGCACCGAATTGGCGAGCCAACCCACCGCCAGCACATCCGGCGAACCGTACAGCGCAAGACCGTCGGCAAAGTCGAGTCTTTCGCCGGCCAACACTTTGGCGGCGATCGGCTCGAGCCTCACATCGTGTGTTCTTAAAGCGCTCTTGGAGCGGGTGTCTGCGTTCACAAGCTGCATACTCTAATGATACAGACGCGCCAAGAAGCAAAGCGGTTCTTAACTTGAACCGGCAAGAGGCTTCGAGCCGTAACCGCCCTCGTCAGCTTTACAGACTGCGAAAAACCCCATCTTAATGCTTTGTATCAGGCAATGACTTCAAGCCAGGCCGATACAGGCCAATGAACCAACGGGCTTTACAGACTGCGAAAAACCCCATCTTGATGCTTTGTATCAGGGCATGACTTCAGTCATGCCAAAAAAGCCCACAAAAGATGTGGCTTTAGCCGCTGCCGGGGTGCCCCATCCATGACGCAGTCATGGGTGGGAGAAGCACGAACCCAACACGGACACGAATGAACCTGGCATTGGAAGGGGGGCTTAGAGCCCCCTGATGGATGTCCACACGGAAATATTCACCTTCCCGGCGTCGCGTGCGCACTACGCGGCTCAACCAGGACGCCATCATAGAGCGATGCAGCCAACAGATGCCCGCCCGCGGCGCGAATCAAATACACGTTCCACCCGATACGCGTCCAGGTCCACTTAAGCCCTGCCGGGTCAATTGCATACACAAAATCGCTGTTGCGCGAGGTCACCAGCACTTTGCCCTGATGGGCGTCATAGTAGAGGTCGTTCACATCGCGAAACGGCAATCTTTCAATCCATTGCCACGTCTTGCCTTGGTCCTTGGAGACATAAACGCCTTCGCCGCCGCCCAGCCAGACAGTGCCATCTGCTGAGAAAACGGTGCGGTCAATGCGTGTCACTCCCTGAGGCAATTGGGATGCTGCCCAGGTCTGTCCCGCATCGGTTGAGACCACCACACCCTGGCGTCGCGCCGCAACAAAATTCGATCCGTGCGCCGCTGCCGTCAGATACTCGCCAGAGCCCTCTACCGGCCCGCCTTGCCAGCTCGTGCCCTTGTCCTTGCTCGTAAGCAGTCCGGCGCTGGTTGAGGCCAGCCACGCGTCGCCAGTCAGATCGAGGGCGTATACACGACCCTCCAATTGCTTTGCCTTGTCCTTCACCTTTGTTTCGACAGGAATCTTTTTGCCTTTGCGCAAAACAGTAGTCTTCTTTACCGACATATTCTGAATTGCATTGCGTGGCTCCCAGCTTCCGAGCGCAGAATCATTGTTGCCCTTGACCAGTTCGAAAATACCGCGATTGGTGCCTGCCAGTACGGTTCCATCCGGCGCCTGCGCCAGTGCGAAAACATCGCGTCCGCCCAAACCTTCACCGATCTGAGCCCAGTGCATGCCGTTGTCTGCAGAGACAAAAACACCCCCGTAAGTCTTGTCATTCACCACGCCGGCAAAAATTTTCGCCGGATCATTCGCATCTACTAAAAGCGCTTCGACCTTGCGCCCCGAAAAGCCTTGGTTGGTTGCAACGAAACTGGCGGATGCATCGTTGCTCGTTAAAACCCCGTTGCGATCCGTTGCCAGCAAAACGTGCGCAGCATCGCGCGGATCGATAAACACGTCATTCACGATCACATCGGGACCGGTCATGCGCTTGAAAGTCTTGCCGCCATCGAGCGTCTTGTAGAGGCCTTCCGTAGTTCCGGCATACACGACGTCATGGTTCACCGGGTCCTGCTTCAACACCCGCGTGCGCCGCGCAGTTGAGGGAATTCCCTGAATCTTGTGAAACAACTCACCGGCATTCTCGCTCTTGTAAATACCGCTGCAGGCGCTGGTGTAAACGATGCTTGGCTGCGTCGGGTCGATGATGATCGAGAAGACATCGGAGTCATCAATCAGACCCTGCTTCGCGCTTACCCAATTCTTGCCACCGTCGGTGGTCTTCCACGGCAAGTGCCACGTTCCCGCATACAGAATGTCAGGGTTGACCGGGTCGATCGCCAGCGATTCAACCTCGTGAAGCTCCTTGCTCTTCGGCGGACTGATCTGCGTCCACGAAGTACCCATATCGGTGCTCTTGAAAACGCCTTCCAAAGTACCTGCGAAAAGCATTGAAGGGTTCGACGGCGCCGCCGTGAATGCACGAATCGACTGCCCTTTTAAGCCATCCTCAACCTTCCAGGTCTTACCCGCGTCATGGCTGACATACAATCCGCCGTTCGCGTGATTGATGTTCCATGCAGCTACCAAAATCGTCGATGGGTGCGCCGGATCGATGAGGATATGGTCAAGCACCAGGTCGTCAGCGGAATCCAATTTCCCTAACCGATGCCAGGACGTGCCGCGATCCGTCGATTCATAAATCCAACTGCTGGTGGTGCCGAGATAGAGATGGTTAGGCTGTCCGGGAACCATGGCAAATGATCGTGCATCCCCTCCGTCCGGGCCGACTGCCATCCAAGACGGTTGTTCTGCGACGGCACGATTTCCTGCGACGCTTAGAAATGCCAATACGGCACACGCCAGCATGCCGCGCAGGCGAAATGAATAAAGGCTTTTCCGCTGAAAATTCCTCAAGGGGTCTGCTCCTGTTTTACATTTAAATGCTGATTAGCAACCGAACCTAAATGAAAGAGGCCAACTGGGGATACCAGTCAGCCTCTAAAAATTTGCTTTAGGTAACCTTTACAAAACCTCTTCACGCTTGGCCAAAGCTACGCCCGGCAAAGGTGTTCGCTTGCTGAGATGGGGAGCCCGTCACACTTGCAACGGGCGCCCCACCGAGTGATCTACTTCTTTGCTGCGTGACGCTTTCCGTGATGCTCAGGCGGCAGGGGCTTGCGCGCCTGTACCTTCACAACGGATTCGTCTACAGGTGTAGTTCCAGTCATGTCCTTGTTGAAGTCCGCTCCCGCTGGAACCAGGTAGTCTTCAACCTTCTGACCCTCCGTCGGACCGGTGACAACCATGATGCGCGAGGCGTCGATACCCTTCTCGGTTACCAGGTAGTCCTTGGTGTTGACGGCACGCTGTGCGGCCAGATCTTCCATCTTGGCGTTCTTGCGGTGATGCTTCGGCATCGTCTTTTCATCGGCGGTTGACTCGCCGATTACAACGACCTTGGCATCGGACTGTTTCTGCAGGTCAAGGGCTACTTCATCGAGGCAAGCCTTGGCTTCGTTGTCCACACGGCCGGGACGCTTCTTGTCATTCTCGAAATTGATCGAGCAGAGCGCTTGGGCATGCGGTTGCGGAGGCGGCGGAGGAGCTTCGATCGTGACGCTCGTGTTGCTCGTCGCGTTGTGCCCCTTATCGTCGGCCACGTTGCAGGTGATCGCGACAGGGCCAGTCGGAGCGCCAGTTGAAGCGAACGTTGCGGTCGTCCCGCTGCCGCTGATGGTGCCGCCCGCAGCCGTGTAGCTGTAGGTCAATGGACGGTTCTGCGGGCTGACGCCGGTGGCGGTGACGGTCGCCGAATCACCCGGCTTGATCGTCGTCGGAGCTACCGAGCAGCTAAGAGTCGGCGGCTCATATTCCTTCACGGTAAAGGTCGTCGTGCCGTTGGCAACCTGCCACGGCTTCATGCCTTCTTTGCCGGGCTTGCCTTCCTTGATACCGCAGTTTACGGTGTAGGACCCAGGCGCCAAGTTGGCGGTGTCGACTTTCGCGGTGGTGTCGGTACCCGTTACGCCTTGCCCAGAATACGTATAGATCGCGTGTTCCTTAGGATTCAGCATGCCGGCAGTGGCGGTCACAGTGACCGGCTCGCCAGGGAAGACCGAGGTCGGGCTCGCAGCGCAGCTCAGCGTAACTGGAGGCGGCGGCGCAATCGTTCCAACCTTGAACACTACGCCCGCGCTCAAACGCGCAATTTTGAAGTTGCCGCGCCCTATCGGGTAGAAGTCTTCGTGCGTGTATTGGTAGTCAGCCTGGAAAACGCGGATTGCCAAACGGTGATTGAAGAGTGGTGTGTTGTAATCCATACCTCCACCGGCCGTTAGCACTACGCCCCACTTGTTCGGGTAGTAATAGCTACCCACGCTTTCGCCGCCCACTAGGGCATGGACGAAAGGCGTTATGTCCGATGTAGGGAAGCGGAAGATCAAGCCTGCTGATCCGCCGGCAAAATCATCGTTCACTACATTTTCGTTGTTATCGTTGTGATAATCGCCTTCGACCTGCACGCCGACATAGTTATTGAAGTAGCGGCTCACACTGCCGATGGCGCCATAATTAACCGAGCGCGGGTAGTCGTTCGCCACGACATTGCCCTTGGGCGCCAGGTAGCTGTATCCGGCAAAAATGTCCCACTTCGATGGCGAATCGGTTACCGGCATTTTCGATGGTGGCTTAACACCTTCTCCGCCTCCCGGTTTGGGATTATCCGCTGTTGGGGCCGGGGCCGAGGGGTTACCTGTGTCCTGAGCCGTCATCGCTAACGGCATGAGTGACACGCAGCCCAAAGTCAGCGCTAGGCAAGCAAATTTTGAAACTCGCAAATACATGCGTTTATCCTCCGCAAAAAAAACTGTGAATCAAAGTTGGAAAAGGGTTACTGATCCGTACCTGTTTCCGATCAAAAACCAACGGGCTCCTCGAAGAATTACCGGTCGAGAAAATTTACACATCAATCTTAACCGTAACATAGGATTACTCAGACAGAGCGTATTTTTGTCAACGAGTTGCCTTCTTGGTATCCCATGTTTCCGGCATTCAAAAATGGACCATTTCGATCTCGTTGTGTGTTTTAACTAAGGACAGCTTTCTAAAAGCGCCCTTTCACCCTACATTCAAAGTTTTAAGCAAGCTCCGTGGTTCACGCTGTATCTTTTCCTGCAGAAGAGTAATGGCATACATCAGCTGCTCTGGGCGCGGCGGACACCCGGGAACGTACACGTCCACCGGGATGATCTGATTCACTCCCTGAACAATGGCGTAATTGTTAAACACACCACCTGATGTAGCGCATGCTCCCATCGAAATGACCCACTTAGGCTCGGGCATCTGGTCGTAGAGGCGGCGAATCACCGGCGCCATCTTTTGCGCGACGCGGCCCGCAATAATCATCAAATCCGATTGCCGCGGCGACGGCCTGAAAACCTCTGCTCCGAAACGCGCAATATCAAACCGCGAAGCGCCCATCGACATCATCTCAATCGCGCAACAGGCCAGGCCAAATGTCACCGGCCACACCGAGCTTTTGCGCACCCAGTTGACCGCAAAATCCAGCGAAGTCATGAACACGCCTTCGGGCTGTTCAAAACCGTAATTCACTTCCTGCAATTTGGCGCGGTTCTTGCCGCTGCTCTCCAACGATCCAAACGCGTAACGGTCGCGCTCCTGCGATGACACCATATCGCGATTTTACCCTTCCTACCTCTACCTAGAGTGGGGAATGTTGCTCAGGCGTTGCTTAGCGGGCAGTCATAAGTTGGATTGCCATCGCATTCGCGAAACCTGTTTATTCCCTCAATGCTCCGGCTTAGCCGGCCTCGGCTTCTGCTTGCACTGCCGTAATACATGCGCCGCAGGCCACGACCTGCAGTCTTGAATAAAGCTTCAGGTCGCGTTCCGCACACGAGGCAGTCCAGCCTGTTACGCTGTCACACGAGGCAATTCAGTATGCTCAAGATAGAAGCGGTCCTTCAGCCCTCGAAGCTGGATGCAGTCAAAGACGCACTTCTCGAAGCAGGCATCGAGGGCATGACGATTCTCGAAGCGCGCGGCCACGGCCGCCAAAAAGGCCACACCGAGTTTTACCGCGGCCGCGAATACACCGTCGACCTCCTGCCCAAAGTAAAAATTGAACTCGTGGTTGTCGATGAAATGAAAGAGAAAGCGCTCACGGCCATCATCGGCGCTGCTCGCACCGGGCGCATCGGCGACGGAAAAATCTTCGTCAGCCGCATAGAAGAAGCCATCCGCATCCGCAACGACGAACGCGGCGAAACTGCACTCTAGCTCACTCGCATGGGTTCACCGCCCACCAGTCGCCGCAATTCACCCAAACGAAACAGGCGCAGCCCCAGCGGGAACCGCGCCTGCATTTGCCATTTGCTTTTCCCGGTTTACGCGCCTTCGAACTGCACCTTTGGCACATCGATCCCCAGCGCAGTCGCCAGGTCGTGCTGGTGCTCTTGCTCCTGCCCGATAATCTTCCGCAGCCTTTCCGACAGCGCGTAGTGTCCAATCGCTTCAGCCTGCTTCACGCGTTCCCGATAGTTGCGAATGGTTTCGGTTTCGTTGTCGAGATCGAAGCGAATCATGTCTTCCGGCTTTTCAGAAGTCTTGACTTCCTTTGGCTTCGTTGTCGGCATCCCGCCGAGATAATCGATCTGGTCGGCGATGATGAGGGCATGTTGCAATTCTTCGCCGGCATGCTTCTTGAGCTCGGCGGCGATGCTCATCCACTGCGCGCCCTTGAGCACGTTGCTATAAACGGTATAAGCGATGATGGCCTGGTATTCCCGGGCGAGGTCTTCGTTCAGTGCGTCGATGAGGCTCTTGACGGCCTGGTCAATCTGAGTTGCGTCTTTCGTATCGGGCATAAAAGTATTTCCCTCTCTCACTGCGATGAGCCTTCTGTTTGGCTCACCAGCTATAGGTTGTGATGCTTCAAAGAGGGCCTTCGATGGCTCCAGCGGTCCCAGAGTCAAGAAAACAACCGCGTTTTTCCATCTCCTCCGACCAAAACTGCTCAGACCCGAACAAAATCGCTTATCCTGTTAAAACGTCCTCTTGCTTCGGCAAGCAATACACGATCCACGAACCACATACACCTATGAATCCAGTCGCTTTGGCGGTTGACGATCTACGGGAGCAGTATATTCGCGAGATGGCGCTCGTCCGCCAGACCTGTGAGCGGACGGGCGATGGCACGGCCGCGATCCGTCGCCGATCCGCCGTGGTTGACCGCATCCTCATCGAGATTTGGCGTCGCGCCTTCAGCTCGCATTCCGCGCAAAACGTTTCCCTGCTGGCCCTTGGCGGGTACGGCCGCAAAGATCTTTTCCCCTACTCCGACATCGATGTCATGTTCGCCTTTGCCGACGAAAAGACCGAGGAGCAGACCCGTGAATCCGTCCGCGCCGTAGTGCAGGGCATGTGGGACATCGGCCTTCGCGCCAGCCCCAGTTCGCGCACCATCAAAGAGGCTGGCCGCTTCGATCCCGACAATCTTGAATTCACCCTGGCCACCCTCGACCGCCGCTTTTTAGCCTGCCAGTTCCCTCTCTACCAGCAGCTTCACCAGAGCGTTTTTCCCGGGCTGGTCCTGAGCGAGTGGAACACCATCACCCAAAAGCTCGGCGAAATAGCCCGCGCCCGCCACGCCAAGTTCGGCAACACCATCTTCCATCTCGAGCCGAACCTGAAAGAGTGCCCCGGCGGCCTGCGTGACTACCACCTCGCCGTCTGGTTTGCCCTGCTCTTTCACTTGAAAGAGACAAAAGAGTGGCCTCGTCAGCGTGGCGGCGTTTTCCAGAGCGCCCGCGGCGACGCTGAGGCAGCCTTCGATTTTCTAGCGGCCGCCCGATGCTTCCTTCACTTCCGCCACGGCCGCGACGACAATACGCTCGACTGGCAGTCGCAAGATGAAGCAGCAGCCAACTCCATCGGCCTTGAGACCCGCGGCACCGCCGACCCGGCTTACTGGATGCGGACCTACTATCGCCATGCCCGCGTCATCTATCGCCGCGCCGCCTTGCTGATGGAGCATCTGCCCGCGCCCGTCAGTTTCTACCGCCAATTCCGACGCCGCCGCACCCCCATCGCCGGCACCGACTTCATCCTGGACCAGGGTCGCATCGACATCCTTCCCGGGGCGCAGTTCAGCGATACCGCCGCCATCCTGCGCATCTTTTCGCTTATGGCCACGCACGGTTACGCGCTCTCCCAGGCCGCTGAAGACCGCATCACCGACGCCCTGCCCGCACTCGCCATCCACATCCCCGAGGGGCCCTATCTTTGGAACTCGCTGCGCGAAGTCCTGCTTGGCCCACACGCCGCGCACGCCCTGCGTACCATGCACGCGCTTGGCGTCCTTGAGATGCTCATCCCTGAATTTCACGGCATCGATGCGCTCGTCATTCGCGACAGCTATCACCGCTATACCGTCGACGAACACACCTTCCTCACCATCGATAATGTGCACAGCCTGCGCCAGCCGGCGCACGATTATGAACGGCGTCTCGCCCAATTGTTGCCGGAGATCGATCGTCTCGACCTCTTCCTGCTCGCGCTGCTGCTCCACGACACAGGCAAGGGCCGCCGCAATGGTGAACACACCGTGCAGAGCGTTGAGCTCGCCGACAGTTTCATGGCCCGGCTTGACTTCGATACTGAAGAGCGCGAGTCGGTTCTCAAGCTCATTCGACTGCATCTTGAAATGTCGAACGCTTTGCGCCGCGACATCTTCGATCAGGAAAATGTGCGCGGCTTTGCCGAGACCATCGCCAGTCCTGCGCTTTTAAAAATGCTTACGCTGCTGACCTACGCAGACATCAAGGCCGTCAATCCTGAAGCCCTCACGCCGTGGAAAGCCGAGAGTCTATGGCAGCTCTACATGGCAACCGCCAACTTCATGGACCGTAGCGTCGACGAAGTTCGTTATCACGCCGCCATTGACCCCACGCTCCTTAATCGCATTCGCTCCATGGTGTCGCCAAATCAGTACGACGATCTCAAGCAATTCCTCGAAGGATTGCCGCAGCGCTATCTGCAAACCCGCCTCCCTGAACACATCCGCAACCATTTCCAGCTCGCTGCCAACCTCGACAAAGATCCCGTTCAATTAGACCTGCGGCCGCATCGGCAACTCTTCGACCTCACCGTGATCGTGCGCGACCGGAGCCGCCTCTTTGCCGACGTGGCCGGCGCACTCGCTGCCTGGGGCATGAACATCGTCAAGGCCGGCGCATTTTCCAATGAAGCCGGCGTGGTGGTCGACAGCTTCCAATTCACCGACGTCTTCCGCACCATTGAACTGAACCCCAGCGAGAAAGACCGATTCCTTGCCTACGTCTATGACGTGGTCGCCCTGCGTGTGCCCGTCGAGCAGATGCTCGATGCTCGTCGCCACGCCGGTAATCCCGCCAACGTCAAGGTTGAAGTGACCACCCGCCTTCAATTCGACTCGGAATCGTCCACCCACTCAACCCTGTTGCAGGTGGTTGCACAAGACGTGCCCGGCCTGCTGCGCCAGATCGCCCTCACTCTCAGCACTCATCAGTGCAACATTGAGGTGGCCCTGATCGACACCGAAGGTGAAACCGCCATCGACGTTTTCTACCTGACTCGGCAGGGCGCGAAGCTCACCCTTGATACCCAGCAAGCTCTTGCCGCCGACCTGACCGCCGCCCTAAGCGACCTCCGCGCCCCCGCCAGCGCGTAGCGGTACGGGCCTCAGAGCCTTGAGGCCCACTCATCAGAACAGATACATTTGAAGCTGCGCTTAGTATCGCGCATGCACTTTACAGCTGCAAAAATCGCTGTGTTGGGCCTTGTAACAGGGCATGACTTCAGTCGTGCCGATAAACCCAATAAAGTTCATGGGCTTTAGCCCTGAGGAATGCCGTCAGTAGCCTTTTTCCTCAGCCCATAAGACCGCGCCGCCACCCACCCCGCTTCCATTGCATATCATTTCGCGTCCAGCCCGCACAATGAATACCAGCACTGCCAGAGTTGAGAAGAGCACCCCCAAGGACGAACTGTGCGCTGTGTCGGCGGCTCGACACCGACACTAGCCCTTCTGAACCCGCAAACCCTTTAGAATCAAATTTCTGCGGCGAAGTCCTTTGGAATCAGATTTTTACCGTCGCCCCCACCGCGCAACCGCTACAAACGAAATAACTTCTATCCAGATACGGGGGGGAGGGGTACCCGCTGAATGTACGGTAAAATGGTAGAGATATACTTCTGAGGAACCCATGGCCGCACTGATTGAAGCCATTACCGTAAAACGTAAGATGTATTTCGAGTTTGAGGGCGCACCCTACTACTGTCTTGAAGCTGAAGTGTCCACGCCCACCGCGCGCGGCGGCCAAACCCTGGTTCGCCTCAAGATGCGCAACCTGCTCACCCGCGCCGTCTTCGACAAGACCTTCAAGGCTAGCGACAAATTCAAAGAGCCTGACCTTGAGACGGTCGAAGCTTCTTACCTCTACAGCGACAGCCAAGGTTCCTATTTCATGGACCAGGAAACCTTCGACACCATCATGCTGTCGCCAGAAAAGCTCGGCGACGCCCTTGAATTCCTGCTCGAAGGCGCGATTATCAAGCTTGACAAGTTCAATGGCAACCCCATCGGCCTGCAGTTACCTCAACTCGTTGAACTGACGGTCAGCTTTACAGAACCTGGCGTCCGCGGCAACACCGCCAGCGGAGCGGTTACCAAGCACGCCAAGCTCGAAACCGGCTTGGAGATTCGCGTCCCCTTCTTCATTGAAGAAGGCGAAAAGATTAACGTCTACACTGAAACGCGCGAATTCGCAGGCCGTGCATAAGATAGCGCGTTTATGAATGTTAAGTCTCTGTAAACCGATAGCTTTTAATTGCCCAAATAAGCTCACCATCAATTCATTGGATAAAAATCGATATGAGTCTCCATGACGTCTTCCATCCGGCCATGGATGCAAATGCTTACTGCGGCCACCACCCGGATGGATATGGACGCCCAAGCTGATGTGCTCGCGTAACTTTCAGGAAAGGCCTTCGAATGTTCCGGGCATCCCATCGGCTACTCATTCCGTTTGCGCGCACCCTTTTACTGGCGTCGATCGCTTTCGCTGCCGTGCCCGCTAGCAGCCAGAGTTCCATCACCGATTCCCTGGCTCCCACGCCGCATTCGCAATTTGTAATCGTCAAGTCGCCGAACATCGCTCTCTTGCACCAACCGGAGGCGCAATCCGACCGCAAGCCAGATAACCCAGCAACCCCTACCGCGTCGCCTGAAACCCCAACGCTGACCAACTTCACTCATCCCCGCGACAGCCGTTACTGGGTGTCAGGCCAAGCCAACATTATTTACCAGGGACGTCTTCCCTTCCACTCCATGTACGAGGGACAGAATAGTTTTCGCAACTCCGCGGAATACAAAACCTCTATGGTCGGCACCCTCTACACCGCGCTCCGGCCGACGCGCTCTATTCGCTACAACACGGATCTCATTCTCGACTTTGAAACCGCTGCGGGGCGCGGACTGGGCCAGGCGCTGGGGCTTGCGGGCTTTACCAATCTCGACGTCGTCCGTAATCCCAATCTTGGATCGGTGCCCTATGTCGCGCGCTACGGCATTCATCAAGTCATCGGCCTTACTGATGACACAACCGAGCAACAGGCAGGCCCATTCACGCCTGCGCCCAAGGTGCCCGTGCGCCGCATAGAGTTGCGCGTCGGCAAGATGACGCTGCCCGATTTTTTCGATGTCAGTTCGGTGGGTTCCGACAGCCATTTGCAATTCATGAATTGGACGGTAGACAACAATGGCGCGTGGGATTACGCCGCCGACACCCGCGGCTACACCGTAGGCGGAATGGCCGAGTACGATGACCGCGCATGGAGCATTCGCTACGGTCTCTTCGCCATGCCCGTCGTGGCCAACGGCATCGACATGGACTGGGCCCTTAGCCGCGCCCATGCTCAGAACGGCGAGTTAGAAATGCGTCACAGTTTGATTCGCCGTCGCAAGGGAGTCGAGCGGCTACTGTTTTACGCCAACCGCGCGCACATGGGCACCTATCGCGAGGCTGTCGATGCTTATCTTGCCGGCGTCAATAGCACGCCGACTATCACACTTCACAAACATTTCGGCGCGCTCAAGTATGGATTTGGTTACAACACGGAGCAGGAACTGACGGCACATTTGCGCGTCTTTGGCCGCTTCGGTTGGAACGAAGGTCAACACGAATCGTTTGCCTACACCGAGGTTGACGAGACGGTTGAGGCGGGAGCGGACTATTCTGGCGCGCGTTGGCATCGCCCCGCCGACAGGGCCGCAATAGCCGTGGTCTCGAATGCGATCAAGCGCGACCATCAGAACTATTTGCGCCTCGGTGGCCTCGGCTTTCTGCTCGGGGACGGGAAACTGAATTACGGCCGGGAAAACATCGTCGAAAGCTACTACACCTGGCATGCATGGCGCGGTTTGTTCTACTCCGTCGACGTCCAGCATATCGACAATCCCGGATACAACCGTGATCGAGGCCCAACTTGGGTCGGCTCGGTGCGTGCTCACGTGGATTTCTAGGGATAGTTCTTCGCTGGGGAGTTGCGGTCGCTTAAAATAAGCACGTTATGAAAGACGAGGTCCGATGGCGTCCGCAGAGAATTCCTGTGTGGTGGTCTACGACGTAGGGGGCAGTCATATCTCCGCTGCCGTTTGCTTCGCTGCAGAATATCTTCTAGGGCAGGTTGTGCGCGCCGGACTGCCTGAGAGGCAGACCAGCGATGCGTTTGTGGATGTGCTCTACTCGCTCGGGAAGAAGGTTACGATTGGCGAAGCAAACGTGCTGGGCGCTGGGTTGGCCATGCCTGGCCCATTTGACTATCGCGAGGGCATCAGCCGCATGCGGCACAAGCTGCCCTACCTCTATGGCATCAATCTGAGCAGTGCGCTGGCCGAGCGCTTCGGGTGGAAGACTGATCAGGTGCGGTTCCTCAACGACGCCGCTGCCTACCTGCTCGGCGAAGTAGGCGCCGGCGCGGCACACGATGTGGATCGCGCGGTTGGCATCACGCTTGGCACCGGTGTCGGATCAGCCTTTGCCGTCAACGGCCGCATCGTGATGGAGGGCGTCGGAGTTCCGCCCGGCGGTGAGATTTGGAACGTGCCCTACGAGGGCGGAATCGTCGAAGACCTCATCTCCACACGAGCCATACAGCGTAACTATCGAGAGCGCACGGGGAGAGACCGTGAAGTTGCCGCCATCGCTGCAGCCACGACCGAAGGCGATCCAGCAGCCGTCGAAGTATTTGAAGAATTCGGCAGCAATCTAGGGCGCGCACTCAAGACGTTGACCTCTGCATTTGATCCTGAGGTCGTCGTGCTCGGCGGAGGCATTTCGCTCTCCGCACACTTGTTCATGCCTGCCGCCCAGCACGCTCTAGAGGGCCAACCTGTTGAATTGCGCGTTTCATCGCTGATGGATGTCGCAGCCTTGGTCGGCGCAGGCGTAGCTTGGTTCAGCGGCACAGAAAGTCACAACAAATAGGCAGCCGCGCATCTTTCAGAACAAGGAAAAGGCGCGCCTTCAGCTGGCACGCCAATACTCGATCGGGTTCATTGCCAGACGGACTATTTGCCGCTGCCCGCAGACTGCGATTGCGTCTGCGGTAAGACCGGCAGAGTGTAAATTACTTCGCCCGGCTTGGCGTAATGTAACTTCTCGCGTGCTTCATGCTCGATCGCACTGGGGTCAGTTTTGAGCCGCTCGATGTGGTCGCGCAGGTGAGCATTTTCCTGCTGCAGTTCCTGAATCTCCTGACGTATTTTCTTGTCTTCGTTGCGTTGCTGCAGCCACACAGACAGGCCGTGCTTGCCGTTGACCGCGCCCCAGCCAATAGCTAAGGCCAATATGATAGCCACCAGCGTGCCCGCCGGCCGCCAAGCCTGCTGCCCCCAGTCGATCGCTCGTTCACGAATAGTATGCTGCGGCTTGACGGAACCGCTCTTCTCGCTCTGCAATTTCACTTCTGACATTGGACCCCGTCAACCCTACGACAAAACAAAACTTTCAGCCGCGGAACGCAATGCGACCATATCCTTTTCGTTGCGTGCCTCGGTGTAAGCCCGCACCACTGGTTCGGTGCCAGAGAGGCGATAGCAAACCCATGAGCCATCTTCAAGTACAAGCTTGAGTCCGTCGGTGCGAACTACCCTCGAAACTTTACGTCCGCTCAACTCCGTTGGATCGGCTTTCAATTTACTAGTGAAAGCCGCCATGCGCTCCGGGGTCAAGCGGAAGTTCTCTCGAACGGGATAGAAGGAACCAACCTTGGCAAACAGTTCCCGCAATTGGATCCCCAGGCTCTTGCCGCGATTGGCCACCATCTCTGTGACAAGCAGTCCAGCGATGATGCCGTCTTTCTCAGGAACGTGGCCGCGTATGGTCAGCCCTGCAGACTCTTCCCCGCCAATAGCGATCTTGTCGGCAATGATCAATTCGCCAATGTACTTAAAGCCTACCGGCGTCTCGTAAAGCGGCACTTTGTGATAATCGGCCAGTGCATTGATCAGGTTGGTGGTCGCGACGCTTTTGGCGACACCGTTCTTCCAGCCGCGTGTCTCCACCAGGTAGTCGAAGAGCAGCGCAATGATGTAGTTCGGCTGGATAAATGTTCCATCTTCATCGACGATGCCGAAGCGGTCCGCATCCCCGTCGGTGGCAATGCAAATCTGCGCGCCCATTTCCTTCATCTTCGCTTTAGCATCGCCCAGCAAATGATCGTCTGGTTCCGGTGCGTGGCCGCCAAACAAGACGTCGCGATAATCGTGCACGGTTTCAACCTTGACGCCGGCCTCGCGCAGAATGTGGCAACTGTAGCCCCTGCCTGCTCCCCAGAATGGATCGAAGACCACCTTGATACCGGACTTGGAAATGGCTTTGAGATCGACCAGTTCGCCCAGGCGCTTGAGGAAGGAGGCCTTGACGTCGACGGTTTCAAATCCGCCCTCTGGAGGGTTGGCGCTGGGAACTTTGCCGTCACCGATTTGCGCGACCGCCGCCTCAATCTGCTTGGTCACTTCAGGCAAAGCCGGCGCGCCGTCGTGCGTCGAAAATTTGATCCCGTTGTACTCGGGCGGATTGTGCGACGCCGTGAAATTGATTGCGCCCGAAGTCTCGAGTGTTCGCACAGCATAGGCAATGGCAGGGGTCGGCGCTGGATCGGGAATGACCACTGGAGTGACGCCGGCTGCTGAAAGCACCTTTGTTGCCTCGGCGACAAAGCTCTCGCCCAAAAATCGCGGATCGCGGCCGACCAGGACACGATGTGGTTCCGGCTGTGTCTTAACGTAAGCGGCAATGCCGGCCACGGCGAGCCGAATATTGGATACGGTAAAATCGTCGGCCACAATGGCCCTCCACCCGGAGGTGCCGAACTTGATTGTTGAATTCATGATGTTTTCTCCACGCGTTGGTTCGCGGCTGCACCGCAAGCAACATACTGCATCACCGAGCCCAAGTCGGCAAGCCGCAGCCCTCCAAGTCGCGTCCAGATTGCGGGTATCTGGTATTCTGAGCTTTCGGTTGCGATGCGCTGGTTGATGATTGCTCTTCTCGTCTCACTGGGGGGACTGCTGCTCGCGGCCGCCGGTGTGGCGCGTCATATTTTGCAGCAACGTGCAAAATTGCGAAGCAGGCCGACTTTAGGCAACGACAATCTGGAAGAAACAGATGTAGAGTCAGACCTTTGAGGATAAACGTGAACAAGGAAATCTCCACACCGCTTGCCTCCTGGGCCATACAATTGTCCGCTTCCCCACGGTTGCGCTTCGCTGGAATCGTTCTAGGTGGAAGTGCGCTTGTGGCTGCTTGCTCCCACGTGGCCTTACCCCTTTGGTTTACCCCCGTGCCGCTAACGCTGCAGCCGTTCGCCGTGCTGCTGCTCGGCCTACTGCTGACGCCGCGTCTGGCCGCGGCTACGCTCGGCGCCTACCTGGTAGAGGGCGCGCTGGGCCTGCCTGTATTCGCTCCTGGATTCGCTCTTACAGTGGGTCTGGCTCATCTGCTCGGCCCCACGGGCGGTTACCTGCTGTCTTATCCTTTGGCCGCGATACTCACCTCGGTCGTGTGGCGTCGCACCGGACGCACTTTCACTTCTGCCGTCTTAAGTGCGGCAATCGGCAATGTTGTGATCCTGCTCAGCGGCGCCTTATGGTTAGCAGCACTCACTCACGCTTCGCTTGGGACGTCGGCAGGTCTCGCAATTCTTCCTTTTCTGCCCGGCGACGCGCTCAAGGTCGTCGCTGCCGCCTCACTTGCAACCGGTTTCCATCGACTGCGCCGAAGCAACGGATAACCGCATCAAACTCGCACAGCCGCGTTGCACGTCCCCTGCTTTCCCTTGAAAGGACCTTGGTACCCGTGAACATTCAGCATTCTCAAGTGGCCGTTATGAATCCGACGATTGAAATTTCCATTGCGCACAGTCCAGACTCTGATGATGCCTTCATGTTTTATGGACTGGCCACAAACAAAATTCGCGTGCCCGGTTACAAGTTTTCGCATACGCTCAGCGACATCGAAACGCTCAACCGACGTGCCCAGGATGAGGCGTTCTACGACGTCACTGCCATCAGCTTCCACGCTTACCCCTACTTGCAGAAAAACTACACGCTGATGGGGTGCGGCGGCAGCGTTGGCGAGGGCTACGGGCCCATGATCGTCTCGATGCGCCCGCTTGAAAAGCAGGACCTCGGCCGCATCAAAGTCGCCGTCCCCGGCACACTCACAACAGCGTACCTGGCACTGAAAATCTATAATCCTGAAATTGAAACCGAAGTCGTTCCCTTCGACCAGATCATTCCTGAAATTCTTTCCGGCAAGTATGATGCCGGGCTCATCATCCACGAGGGCCAACTGACGTATTCGAGCAGCGGGCTCTACCGCGTACTCGACCTTGGCAGCTGGTGGCGCGAAACCACGGGCCTGGTTCTTCCTCTCGGCGGAAACGCCATTCGTCGCTCCCTTGGCGCAGAATCGCACAAGATCATCTCGAAGGCGCTGCGTGACAGCATCCAGCACGCTCTGGATCATCGCGAACAGGCTCTTGAATATGCGATGCAATTTGCGCGCGATCTCGATGCAACCATGGCCAGCCGCTTCGTCAGCATGTATGTCAACGAGCGCACGTTGGACTATGGCGCCGACGGGCGAAGCGCCATTCGCACATTGCTAGACATGGGCCACCAGCGCGGCATCATCCCCATCGCGCCGGAAGTGGACTTCGTCGACTAGTTAGCGATATTCAAGTGAGAATGCAACCGCCCGGCAGCGTAGATCAACAATCTGCGCTCAAAATATCGGCTTAACCTCGTTAGCTATCGATATTGCGGTGAATGTCGCAAATCCACACTTTAATTTGGCCTCGATCCTAAACGTTTTCTAATCTTCGCCGATGCATCCGTTATGAGGTCGCTGGATGCTCCCGACAAACCAACTAACCGTTCTGTTTGCATCGCGCGAATTCGCTCTCCTCGCGATGCTTGAGTCTGCGCTGGCCTCGTCCGGAGCTCATCTCGAGGTTGTTGAGAATGAGGATGCCGTAGTGGCGGCACTGACCGCTTCTCCTCCGCCTGACCTGTTTTTGCTTGACGCGAATCTCGCACGTAGCGAACGTGGTGCGAACGTGGAGCAAATCCTTGCTGCCGCGCACGCTGGCGCTGGCCATCCCTTTCCAATCATTCTCATTGCAGATGGCATGACAGAAGAATGGGTGAGCCGTCTCGCCGATGGCACCGTCGATGACGTAGTTCCCGGGTCTACTGCTGAAGACTTTTGGTCCGCACGTATAGAGACGGTTTTGCGCAACTTCCACATCAAGAGCGAATGGAAAAGGTCGCAGCAGACGTCCGTCCTCGAGGAGCAAAGAGACACACTGACCGGAGCCTACAATCGGACCACCATGCTTTCTATGCTGTTTCGCGAAACAGACCGCGTACAGCGCATGAAAACATGTCTGTGTCTTGTGATTTTCGAGCTTGACGATTTTCTACTCGAATACAAGCATGCCGACGAAGTGCTCTGTGGTGTGGTCAATCGAACGACCCGCCTGCTGCGCAGCTATGATCTTATGAGTCGAATTGGAAGCGGTCATTTCCTGCTGGCACTCCCCGGTTGCGATGGTTTCAACGCAATGTTACTCGCTGAGCGACTGCGCACCCACGTGTTCTCGACTCCATTTCAATCGTTGGGCAAAGCAGTTTTGATCTCAGCGAGTTTCGGAATCGCATCAAGCGAGGGCCGGTCGCCCGTGGTGGTATTGCGCGAAGCTGAACAGGCGTTGAGCAATGCCAAGGCGTCCGGTTCAGGGCGTATAAGTTGCTTTGGAGCCTGCCAGCCGACGCACGCCGCACCACCGGCTTTTCGCGTCCCTCAATCGGATGAAAAGCTCTTGTGCTGGTGAGGACCACCTAAAATCGAAAGGCTCAACTCAGAACGCAGGGACATCGATTCGCTCGTTCGTTTCTGCGGAGTCGGATACCAGGAACTGTTGAAACACATCATTTGAAAGCAGCCGACCCTGCGCAGTAAGCCGCACCGTCTCGCCCTCAATCGTCAGCAATCCCGCGGCAACCATTGAACGGGCAATTTCAATTGCACGGTTCACGCGGTCCTGCCCAAATTCTTCACGCAGAGACGGCGTATGTACTCCTGCATTCAACCGCAGACCTAGAAACCAGGCCTCTTCGTGCTGCCTCTCTGCCGACAGCCATGCTGTTTCAGCAGGCTGAGGCTTTTCAAGATAGGCCTTCAGATCGTCCGTCGTCGTGGAGCGCAACATATACCATGGGCCCGGCTCGCTCTCCGCCGGCGTTGCCCCATGAAACATTGACGAGGCGTCGAGCCCCAATCCTAGATAAGGCCGCCGCTGCCAATAGCGCATATTGTGGCGCGACGCAGACCCAGCCCGGGCAAAGTTGGAAATTTCATATTGGCGCAACCCCGCAGCCGTGAGCCGTTCGATTGCAACCTCATACATCCGCGCGATAGCGTCGTCGTTTGGAACCAGTTCGGCGTAGTAACGCGCACCGCCCGCAAGCATTTCGCGCCCCAACCGCGAATCCTCGTCGACCTCGAGCATGTATATACTGGCGTGGTCGACGCCGGCATCAAGCAGCACAGACAGCGATTCATTCCACGACGCACATGTCTGCCCTGCCAGCCCAGCAATCAGGTCCAGGTTCAGGTTCAAAATGCCGGCAGCCCGAAGTCGCCGCAGATCTCCAAGCACTATCGCCCTGCTATGCAGCCGGCCGCTCACCTGGGCCTCGCGGTCGATGAACGACTGCACGCCGAGGCTCACCCGGTTCACGCCCGCTTGCTGCAATGCTTCAAGGGATTCATCAGCAATTTGCCCAGGAGCGCACTCGACTGTCACCTCGGCATCCGGCTCTACACAGAATTCCGCTCGCATCGCTGCGAACAGCCGGGCAATCAGTTCCGGCTGCAGTAAGCTCGGCGTTCCGCCGCCCAGGTAGATGGTGTCAACGTTGCGTGGCAACGCAATGCCTGCTTGCTCCGTCCAACTCAAGGCCGCACGCATATCTTCAATGACGCGGTCGATATAACGCGCCTGGTCGCTGGCGGGGTAAACGCCAGAAGCGAAGTTGCAATAAGTGCATTTTGAGCGACAAAACGGGATGGAAATGTAAAGGCCGAGTTCGTCGCTCACGCATCCCACCTCATGAGGATGATTCTTTCATGATGCCGACGATTGCACCACAGAGTCTCGCCAAGGTGTGCCATGATCGAAAAAGGAGATCGATTTTTTGAAGGCCCGGCTTGTCGTTCCTATCCTAAGCGTCCAATTATTCTTGTGTTCAGTGCATTGGTTTCTTTTTTTCACTTGGACTCACTTCTGGCGGCCTCTGCCCCCTGCGGCCAGCTTCCCGCTCGGAGTCGTACTCGCCATACTCTCGGTGAGCTTCATGGCTGCGGCAGTCCTTGGATATCGCTTTTCCAATTGGCTGGTCAGAGCAGGATACCTTTTGGCCTGCGTCTGGCTGGGACTGCTTAACTTTTTATTTTTTGGAGCATTGCTAGCCTGGCTGGTTGACATCGCACTTCGCTTTCTCACACCGGGCGCCACGCACACAGCCCTGCGTCCTTATCTGGCAATCACTCTTATTGCTGCTTCAGTTGCGGCTGCCGGCTACGGCTTTCTGAATGCGCGTTTTATCCGGCAGCAGCGCGTGTCAGTCAAACTGCCTAACCTGCCCCCATCATGGCGCGGCCGCAGCGCTCTGGTGATTAGCGACATTCACCTCGGCCACATAAATCGAATGGGTTTTGCGCGTCGCATCACAGCGATGGCGCGCGACCTCGACCCGGCAATCATCTTTATCGTGGGTGATCTATTCGACGGAACGCCCGCTGACCCTGCTGAACTGGCTGCTCCTCTCTTTGAGTTACGTCCCCCGTTTGGCGTTTACTTTATCGGCGGCAACCATGAGGAATTCGGCGATGCGCGACACTACGAAGATGCAGTGCGCGGTGCCGGCATGCGGGTTCTCGACAATGACCGTGTAGACGTTGACGGACTGCAAATCGTTGGCGTGGCATATCGCTCGACATACCCGCTGCAACTACGCGCATATCTCGAGGGTCTGCGCCTGGTTGGCGGCCCGGCCAGCATCCTGCTCAATCATGTTCCCAATCGCCTGCCTATCGCAGAACACGCCGGCGTGAGCTTGCAGATCTCCGGCCACACGCATGGCGGCCAGGTGTTCCCGTTTAGTCTGATCACCAAGAGAGCATTCGGTAAATTCGCATACGGACTGCAACGCTTTGGAAACATGCAGGTGTTCACATCGAGCGGTGCCGGCACGTGGGGTCCACCCATGCGCGTGGGCACACATCCTGAAATCGTCTTGCTCACCTTCGAGTAGAAGTGTTCTTATGGTCTTTCCGTTTCAGATGAACATTAAATCGAAGGGGTGAATATGCGGCTTTTGTGTCGATGGATGCTTGGGTTAATTATCGCAATATCGTCGTTAGGGTCTTGGACAGCTCTTGCACAGCAGGCCTCTCGCACCGCTGCTGCCGAATCACTCGACTTTCCCACCGTGCTCTACGGTGCCGCTTACTACAACGAATATATGCCCGGAGATCAAGCTGCCCGGCTCGATAAAGACGTTGCCCTCATGAAGGCCGCTGGACTCAACGTCGTGCGCATGGGCGAGTCCACC
>JANXYB010000053.1 GCA_025350325.1 Acidobacteriaceae bacterium | reverse complement strand
GGGACCTTCAGCGAACAACCGTATCAATCTTGGTGTGATCGGCATGGGCTGGCAGGGGCCGGGCAATACGCAATCCTTTTTGGCGTCGGATGATTGCCAGGTTGTCGCGGCATGCGATATTGATGCGGTTCATCTGCGGGCCGCGATCAAGATGATCAACGACAATTACGGGACTGAGGATTGCAAAGGATACCACGATTATCGGGAGATGCTTGCGCGCGATGATATCGATGCCGTGATGATCGCAGTGCCCGATCATTGGCATGAGATCATCTCAACCGAAGCCGCGCGGCGCAAGAAAGACATCTACGGCGAAAAGCCCCTGGCGCATACGATCGCTGAACAGCAATCCATTGTTCGCGCAGTCCAGCAGAATCACATTATTTGGCAGATGGGCTCATGGCAGCGCTCGGTTCCTACCTTTCATAAAGCCGCTGAGATCGTTCGAAACGGACTGATCGGCACGGTGACTCATGTAGAAGTAGGCCTGCCAGGCGGCAACTCGGATTTCGACGACGTTGGCAAGGCGGCGCTGGCGACGCTGGCGGCCCAGGGAGTAAATGTTGCGAGCCTGGAGCAAGTTGTCGCCGGCACAAAGGCTTGGGATCTGCTGGTCGCCGATCCTCCGGCGGAGTTGGATTACAACACGTGGATCGGCCCATCCAAGATGGAGCGTTACATGAGGGTTCGCTCCCATAAATCGTGGCGCTGGAATTACAACACGGGCGCCGGGGAGCTTTTGGACTGGATCGGCCATCACTGCGACATTGCGCACTGGGGCCTGGATTTCGATAACTCCGGTCCGTCGGAGGTGGAAGGAAGCGGAGACCTGCCGCCAGCCAACGCGGTTTGGAACACCGCACCCAAATACCGGTTCGAATTGAAATATCCCCAGGGCGTCACAATGACCATCGCCGGCGGCGACCCGGACATCAAGAGCGGCGTGAAATGGATTGGTACCGAAGGTTGGGTGTGGGTGGATCGCGACGGATTTGACACCTCCAATCCCGCCTGGAAGCAGGGCAAATACTTGCCAAGAGAGCTGCGCAAGGTGAAGCTTTACACCTCTTCCAATCACCAGCAGAACTTTCTTGACTGCGTAAGAACGCGGCAGTCGACGGTTACGCCTGTGGAAGTGGGGCATCACTCGGCCATTCCCGGACACCTTTGTCTGATCTCCATGCTCACAGGAAGCAGAATCCGATGGGACGCCAAGGAAGAGAAGATTATCGGCGACGCCAAAGCAAGCAAGCTGATGACCCGCGAGTACCGGGCGCCCTGGAAGATGAGCTAAGCTGTTTTGCGGCCAGAGCCTGTTTTCGTTGTTTCCGCCGGTTGACCAGCGGAAGCCGTTTGATCACTTCGCAAATCAACCTTGGTATTCGACCGAGAAGACATGAGTGATTCGACTGAAAGAAAATTGAATATCGGCGGAAGAGGTCAATGGGATTTTACGATTGCTTTTTTGCTTTTGCGCTTTTGGCTCGGCGTGCGGGCCCTGTTTGTCGGCATTGAGAAGTTTGCCGCCTATCGATCTGTGGCAATGCCGCTGATCGATCCCGCGACCGGCCAGCCCGATGCAAGCGGAGTGATGGTCAACGTGAACATCAAGTCTTATGCTCTGGCCAATTACGCGGGTATCCCTACGGCACTCGGCGACAAGTTTGCTCATCAACCGCTGCTGCCGAAATTTGCAATGGTGCCATTCAACTACATGCTTGGACCGGCATTTATTCTCACCGGAATCATGCTCCTGATCGGCTTGGGCACACGTGTCTCGCTGCTCGTCCAAGGTTTGCTTTTTATCGCCCTGACGGTAGGCCTTGTCCTGATCGATCAGTCGGATGGTGTGGCGTGGCTGGGCATTCATGTCGGCTTGGTCGCAGCGGCTTTCCTGCTCGCCGAACACAACAGATTTGTGGTCCTGAAAAAATGGTAGATCCCCTCAATCGTCGTGACTTCATCGCCGCGACGGCCGTGGCCGGGGCCGGCCTGTTGCTAAACGCCTGCAAGTCCGATTCCGCAGAGAAGAATGCGGCGGGGAAGAAATCGTCGCTGAACACGATCAACATTGCCCTTATCGGTTTCGGCGAAGAGGGCAACGTATTGCTGGAATCCATTTTGAATATCGAGGGCGTGAAGCTGGTAGCGCTGTGCGATATCTGGGATTACCACCTGAACGCGGGCGCGCGCTACCTGCAGAAAACCGGCAACGAGGTTCGCACGTACGAGAATTATGAGGACCTGCTGGCCAAGGAGAAAGACCTGCAGGCGGTCGTGATTGCGACGCCGGATTTTTGCCATGCGCCGATGACCAACACATGTCTGAAGGCCGGCCTGCATGTTTATTGCGAAAAGATGATGAGCAACACGATTGACGGAGCGCGCTCCATGGTGCATACCATGCGCGAGACCGGAAAGCTGTTGCAGATTGGTCATCAACGACGCAGCAATCCTCGTTACCTTTTCACCCTGAACCGGCTGCTGCATGAGGCGCAGTTTTGCGGACGCCTGACGGCAGTGCAGGGGCAATGGAACCGGGCGGTCAAGGAAGACTTCGGCTGGCCCAAAAAATACGCGATGCCCGCCGGCACTCTGGCCAAATACGGCTATAAAGACATGCACCAGTACCGCAACTGGCGCTGGTACAAGGGACTCGGCGGCGGGCCGTTGTCTGATCTCGGCTCGCATCAGATCGACATATTCAACTGGTGGCTGGGCACGCCGCCAAAGTCCGTTATGGCTAGCGGCGGCTTGGATTACTACAAAAACCACGATTGGTATGACAACGCGATGGTCATTTACGAGTATCCGCTGACTGATGGCGTGGCGCGCGCGTTCTACCAGGTGCAGACGACCACCACATCAGGCGGCGGCTACTTTGAGACGTTTATGGGTGACGATGGCACCATCAAGATGTCAGAAGATCCATCCCTTTGCGCAATTTATCGCGAGGCTCGTGCCACTGCAGTGTCATGGGACGACCTCAGCCAAAAAGGTTATGTCCGCGCCAAGACGGCTTCCGCAGCGGACGCCGCAAAAGTGGATGTACGAGAAACCGCACAACTGGCGGAATATGAGATCCCCGTATTTTTCAATAAGCCGCCGCACCAGCCGCATTTGGAAAACTTTTTCAACACCATTCGCGGCACGGCAAAATTGAATTGCCCTGGCGATGAGGCTTTCGGCAGCGAATATACTATCCACAAAGCGAACGACGCGGTTGCCGCTCAGACGCGAATCGCCATCACTCCTGAAGAAGTGAAAGCCTGAGAAAATGATCAAAATATTAGTGAAAAATCTTGCCGTTTTGACGGCACTGCTTGTTTCGATCGCAGCGATCGCACAGGACAAAGTCCCATTGAAAACTAAATTGCCACCGCCTCTCTTTGTGGGGACGCCTGTGCCCCTCAATGTGACCAATCTTGAGCGCCCGACGAAAGCGAAGCGCCCAGATTTCCTGGTGCCTGCCGGGACGTTAAACCTCGCCAAAAACAAGAAAGTCACCGCTAGCGACAACAATCCCATTGTTGGAACGTTGGATATGATCAACGATGGCGACAAAGACGGCAACGAAGGCTCGTGGGTCGAGCTTGGGCCTGGCAAGCAATGGGCACAAATCGACCTGGCGAAGAGTTCGAATATCTACGCCGTTCTCCTCTGGCACTTTCATGCGCAGGCACGCGTGTACCGCGATGTTGTCGTGCAGGTCTCCGACGATCCCACATTCCGGGCGGGGGGCACGACCATCTTCAACAGCGACTTTCATAACGAGCTTGGCCTTGGCGCGGGCAAGGATCTGAATTACGTGGAAACGTATCAAGGCAAGCTGATCGACGCCAAGGGTGTGAAGGGGCGTTATGTCCGCTTCTACAGCAACGGGAACACGGCCAACAAATTGAATGACTATATTGAAGCTGAAGTGTGGGGCAAGCCGGCCGTCTGAGTTTGCTCGTTTGACGCAAAGGACACACCATCACAGAAAGCGTTGTAATTCGGTGTATCGATCCTAGGAGCGCCGATACGCTTGTCGATCAGTCCTACGTTGCTCTCGACCATCGGGACGGACCGACCGCGGTAAAAACTTCCGTCCTGCCGACACAATGGATTCGCTGGTCGACTTTCCTTCTTGTAGCGCTTTTCGGTTTGCTTCTCCGTCTCCCGCAACTCGACGCGCGGCCCATGCATACCGATGAAGCCGTTAACGCGTACATCGTTGGACAATTGCTGGCCGGCGAAACTTACACCTATGATCCAAAGGACCGCCACGGTCCGGCGCTAACTGCACTCGCATTGCCACTGGCAAAAATACAGGGTGCAAAAACCTTTTCAGACTTGACTGAGTCGGAACTGCGCCTGACAACGGTTTTGGCCGGAATGGTGACGATTCTGCTTTTTGGCGCGGCGGTCGAAATGTTCGGCTTCTTACCCTGCCTGATCGCCGCGCTGCTCTTCGCCTGCGCTCCCTTGCCCGTCTACTACGACAGATATTTCATTCATGAGTCGCTTTTTGCCGCTGCAACTTTTGGATTGATTCTGACTGGTTGGCGCGCTTGCAAAAGACACTCCACCATACAGGCTCTATTGGCTGCCGCCTGCGCGGCGCTTGTACTCACATGCAAAGAAACCGCCGTTCTTCACTTCTTCGCGCTGGCTGCCGCCGCAATCGTCTTCTGGCTCTGGAATCTGCGCGGAAAAAGACTCGTTGGTTTGTGGCGGCCAATTGCAGCCCTAGTCGCGGCGGCTGTCTTCCTGCTGCTAAGCGTGATGCTGTTCACTTGGTTTGGCAGCAACTGGAAAGCTCTGCCCGACTTGTTGCACGCAGCCCCCAATTTCCTGGCACGGGCTGGCGGCGAAGGCCATCAGAAGCCGTTCTGGTATTATGCCCAGCTTCTCACTGGCGGCTGGTCGGGAAGATTGATCTGCGGGCTGGCCTGCGTCGGGTTCATCCAGACCGTGAGAAGGCGCAGTCCATCGCCGTATGGATTTCTGGCGTTTTATGCACTCTTCCTTGCCGCGATCTACAACTTAATTCCATATAAGACGCCTTGGTTGGCTTTGAATTTCTGGTTGCCAGTCGCCCTGTTCGCCGGCTTGGCGATTGAGTCGCTGTGGCGCGTGCCGAAAACGTATCCCGCTCTTGGCATCGCCATTCCGGCCTTGTGCGTTCTGATGGGAGCTGTCGCAGCCGTGTTGATCGCCCATGACACGCATCAGCGCGTCTTTGTTCATCCAGCCGATGAGACCAATCCGTATGCCTATGCCCAGACCCCTGAGGATTTGCTCGGATTGCCTACTGAGGTCGAAAAGCTGGCGCTTCAAGATTCAGTCGCGACGCCGCGCATTGCCGTCATTGCCTCCGATCCCTGGCCGCTGCCGTGGTATCTGCGGCACTTTTCCAAGGTCGGATTCTGGCAGCCAGGGCAGCGGGTGGAACGGGCGGACTTTTACATCACCTCCACCGAAGCTGCGGATCAATATCGAGATCAACTGCAGGATTTTCACCCGGATTTTTTCGGAGTGCGGCCTGGTGTGCTGGTTGTCTTGTGGTCACCTGCATTGAAATGAAATCGAATGGCTGACATCCACCAATTCAACCATTGCGCCATGGCGACATACTTCGAGGTGCGCATAGCCAGTGAAGAAAGAAATTATGTCGCGCAGGCTGCGCAGGCCGCGCACGATCTTTT